>CALATN010000226.1 GCA_937891895.1 uncultured Clostridia bacterium | reverse complement strand
CCCTAAGTACCCTGCCAAAGGGGACCCCGTCCCCTTTGGAAACCCATTATTTTCACTTGAACCTACGGTGTTTTCCGCAGGAAAACCCGTAAACAAACGCTTGCGTTTGTTTTTTAGTCTTTATACTTTACGATACAGAGTGTTGCGTTATGTCCGCCGAAGCCGAGGCTGTTGGAAAGTGCTGCATTGACAGTCATATTTCTTCCGCCCTCTGTGCAGTAATCCAGGTCGCACTCAGGGTCGGCAACCTTATATCCTCTTGTAACGTGAACATAGTCATTCTTTACGGAGAGAGCTGTTGCGATTGCTTCAACTGCACCAGCTGCACCGAGGAGGTGACCTGTCATAGACTTTGTGGAGTTGATAACAACCTTTCTTGCAGCTTCTTCACCGAGGGCAAACTTGATTGCCTTTGTTTCGTACTTGTCGTTAAGACCTGTGGAAGTACCGTGAGCATTGATATAGTCGATATCCTCAGCATTCAGACCTGCTTCTGTATAAGCGTGAATCATACCTGTACCAGCCGCATCTCCCTCTGGGGAAGGACTTGTCATATGGTAAGCGTCGCCTGTTGCGCCATAACCTGCGATTTCAGCGTAAATCTTAGCACCGCGAGCCTTAGCGTGTTCAAGTTCTTCAAGAATGAGTGCGCCACAGCCTTCGCCGAGTACGAAGCCGTTTCTTTCGGCATCGAACGGAATGGAGCATCTGTCAAGGTCATCGGAACGGGTAAGCGCCTTCATATTATTGAAGCCTGCAAGAGCAAATTCAGTCACGCAGGACTCTGCACCGCCAGCGATACAAACATCGAGGTAGCCGTCCTTGATTTTTCTGAAAGCTTCACCGATAGCGTGTGTAGAGGAAGCACAAGCTGTTGTTGTACAGTAGTTGTCACCCTTGAAGCCTGTGCGCATGGAAATTGTACCGGCAGCCATATTGCCGATCATCATTGGCACGTAGAACACGGAAATTCTGTCTGTACCCTTTTCGAGATACTTGTTGTGTTCCTGAAGTGTAAGCTCAAGGCCGCCGATACCAACGCCGAAGATTACACCTGCACGGTATGGGTCAAGGTCCTTGAAATCAGAGCCGCTGTCAGCCATAGCATCGAGAGCCGCGCAAACGGAGAACTGTGTGAAACGGTCCATTCTGCGAGCTTCCTTCTTGTCGATGTACTTCTCAAAAGAAAAATCTTTTGAACGTGCAGCGATTTTAACATCAAAATCAGGATTTGTGATATCATCAATAAAACTGAAACCGTGCTTGCCTTCCTTAAGGCTGTTCCAGAATTCTTCTACGGTATTTCCGACGGGGGAAACCACGCCCATACCTGTAATAACTACTCTTTTGCTCATAGTTGTTTAATATTCCTTTCTGTATAGGATTATAATAATTATACAATTTGTTGTTTAATTGGATTGTTTTGTGCACCTTAAACAGTAGCTTGCGCTACTGTTAGGGATTTTCTCTCTTGCAGAAAATCCCTCT
>CALATN010000225.1 GCA_937891895.1 uncultured Clostridia bacterium | reverse complement strand
GAGAAATAATTATTGCATTTCTTGTTTTAAGTGCAATAAGACATTTGAAAATTGCAGTAGAGGTTGGGTTTGTTGTAGGAATAACAGCTGCGATTACACCGATTGGGTCAGCAATCTTCTTGATGCCGAATGCCTTATCCTCTTCGATAACGCCGCAGGTCTTAGTGTCCTTGTATGCGTTGTAAATATATTCGGAAGCGTAATTGTTCTTGATAACCTTATCTTCAACAATACCCATTCCTGTTTCTTCAACCGCAAGCTTTGCAAGAGGAATTCTTGCCTTGTTTGCAGCGGAAGCAGCTGCAAGGAAAATCTTGTCTACCTGTTCCTGGGTATAAGCTGCAAAAATCTGCTGTGCCTTTCTGGTGTTTGCAATAGCTTCTTCAAGCTTTTCAACACTGTCTACAATTCCGTAAGTCTTGTTCTCCATAGTAATCCTCCTCGAGATTTTTCGTATCTTCGCTTGTCGGAATTCATCGCATTTCCGACTTCGTTAATATTATAACAATCTTTTCGGAGATTGTAAAATATAAGATTATTATATGGGGGTTATCAAAAATGATATGGCTTGTAAATGACGTAAACAAAAGAAAAAAGCTCCGATTATATTAAATCGGAGCCTTAGAATGCGTTTATTTAAGATTTCTGCGTCGTGACAGGCATAATTCGGTTATGAATTTCTTGTCAAGCTCGGTCAGCTTATATCCATTTTTATATATCAGGATATCCTTGTAAATTTTCGTATTGCTTTCACATTTACGCTGAACAAGGTTATACTTTTCAAGAACATCTTTTGGTGCAGGAGAAACCCACATAAATGTCTGATTGTTTTTTGACAGCAAATCAAACTGGCTTGCCCTTTCGAAAATGTATATACAGCGTTTTACATTGTCGGGAAGCTCTTCCCTTACAACCTTAGCCATAGAAAGTGACGGCACATACGGGTCAGCGTGAGCAATCCTTATATAGTCTTCCAAATCATCAAAGGTGATGTTTTCCTTTTGGGCAAGAGGACACTCCCTGCTCATAATCAGGCGGTAAGAAAATTCTGCAATCATTTCATAGGCAAGTCCTTTTTCCTCCAGCATTGATTTGAAATACTTGTCATAATTTTCAGCGTAGCGGATAATACCTAACTTGTAATCAGAGTTAAGAATGTTGCTGATTGTACGCTGGGAATTTGTTTCCTTATAGAAAATCTCAACCTGCGTGTCAGGAATAGATTTTGTAAATTCCGCAAAGGCTTCGGAAATATAACAGGCTCTCGGTACGGAAATAGAAAATTTCTGTTTTTTCGCTGCACCCGTTTTATATATCTTGTCAACGTGGTCGATGTGATTGAGGATTTCCTTTGCATAGCCGATAAACTCCTCCCCTTCGGGAGTAAGAAGCATACCCTTTGTACTGCGTTCAAATATTTTAATGCCGATTTCTGCTTCAAGCTCCTTGATTGACCGACTCAGATTAGGCTGAGCAAGAATTAAATTCTGTGCAGCCTGACTGAGCGAGCCAACTCTTGCTACCTCAACGGCATATTTCATATGTAAGATGTTCATGTAAAATACCAACCTTATAATTTGCTGATTTTATTATAGTGAAAACCCGCTCAAAAGTCAACATTTCGTGTAACGAAAACAACCTGCAAACATTGATCTTTGCAGGTTAGGTTATTTGATTGATAAACTGTAATTACTAAATTATCATAAAAGAAATACATTCCCATTATCTAATTAATAGAAATAGCAATTATCTTCACCAATTACTTCCGAAAGAATCTTCTTAATTTCTGCTCCATGTGGCGGCTCAGTTGTACCGCAAACTGTTCTAAGGCAGCTTCTTTGAGTGCATATCTTGAACTGCCAACGATTGCTGCCAAATTCATCAACTGAATAGTCATCACAATCCCAGTCATCTATACACTTATATAAAACACTATACAATTCTTGTTTATGCTGTTCAGACATTGGCCATATTCTGCCACTCATCAATGCACCACTGTCATAGAATCTTACATGAACTTCTGTTTGAAGCACTTTTGTTACAACACTTAATACATCTTCTGTATTTTCCCAAGAAATGGTGCAACTGGTAATATGATTACCCTTGCTTTTTTCCATGCTACCACCTCGAAAATCATTGAATTCTACAAATTTACCTTTTTAATTTATTATAATGAAAACCCGCTCAAAAGTCAACATTCCGTGTAACGAAAACAACCTGCAAAGATTGCTCTTCACAGGTTAGCTTCATATTTACAAATTGGGATTTATTTTATTACACCCACCGTGTATGTTGGCACTATCAGTTTTTTTAGTCAAAACGAATTATTACGTTAAGTGCATTGTCTACATCAGCTGCCCTTTCTATGGCTTCTGACAAATTCTCAAGCGAATATTCATCCGTTATCATTTTATCAATATCCCACTTGCCTGATTTCATAATTTCAAGCACATCGGCAACATCCTCAGGAGAATAACCTCCGCTTCCTGTGATAGATTTCTGACCAAAGGTAAGCCCTAAAATATCTACTTCTCTTTTACTCGTACCAACAGCTACAAGTACCATTCTGCTATTATATTTACCTAGTTTTTCATAAGCAGTCAGAACAGAATCTGCACCTGCGGCATCAATCCATATTTCACAATCAACAGCTTCACCATTTACTCCGACATTTGTTCCTAATATTTCCTTTAATCCCTGCAATTCGGTATCAGCTTTATTGTTGTATACATCAAAGCCAAGTTGTTTACAGATATTCAATCTGAAATCAGAATAGTCACAAATAACCACTTGCTTACACCCAAAATATTTAAGTGAAATTGCAGCTGCTATACCTATTGTTCCTGCACCAAATACTACTGCTTTTTCACCCAACTGCGGAAGTCCTCTTCTTGCAGCTCGACACCCAACTGTAAAAGGTTCTATCAACGCAGCTGCTTTATCTGATATGCTGTCATCTACATGATAAACAGATTCTTCCCATACCGGATTTGGACAATAGATATATTCTGAAAAACCTCCGATTGTACCTGCTCTTTTTCTGTCACCGGTTACAAGAATCGGGTATGGATAAACTCTGTCCCCAACTTTTATATCTTTTACATTTTTTCCTACTGCTGATACTTTACACACAGTCTCATGTCCAAACTCACCACCTACAGTTATGCGGTGTCCCAATCCAAGACCATGCTTGTATACAGCTACATCTGTTCCACAAATGCTGGAATAAATATTTTTTAATATAATTGCATCATCTGCACATTTATAATCAGGTAATTCTGCAATTTCTATATTTTCTACACCTTGATATAATGCTGCTTTCATTTTAGGTTTTCCTCCATAAATTCTTGTTTTGCGGTTAGTTAATTATAACAAAACCCTGTATTAAAGTCAATAACGGAAACGGTAATCACCTTGTGTACTGCAAATATAAGGGCAGTGCAAAAGCACTGTCGGATTAGATATAAAGTAATATATTCTGATTGTATATTGCTTTTATGTCAGGAATCGGTTAAATGACGGCAGAAAAATACCCTGTGGAGATTGCTCTTCACAGGGTATCCATATATTTATAAATTGGAATTTAGCGCTGCATTTCAATTTGCTTTTCTGCAATTTTATGCACAATTTCTGCCAGTTGATCACATTTCAGAAGCGGTGAACCATGTCCACCGTTGATATAGAACAGTTCCTTGTCGGGTGCATCAACTTCTTCATAGTAATCAGCAGCCAATTCAACCATCGTAGTAGGTCCGTAATCCTTATCGCCTTCAATCAGATAGAACGGCATTTCATATTCTGTACGGTCGCCGATCGGGATCTGTGCGCAAAGCGCATCACCATAAGGATGTTCGTCCAGAAGCATATTGTAGTATTCAGGCTGACTGCCCAGCAGGTAATATAGTTCAGTAAGCGTACAGTAAGGATTAAAGAAAACTGATGACACCCAATTGAAATCGCTGTCCGCAAAAATATCATCAGTATAACTATACTTGGAGTAGCATAGCTGCAATGTCAGCTCATTCTGTTCGGATAATCCCAACGCAGGATCAAACTGCTGTGCGGCGGAATATATCTCCGGATCATCCTTTGATTGTTCCAGCATATATTCTTTAAAATAAGTGCGGCTCTCCTGCGGATCAACCACAAGAGAGGAAACAATCAGAGCGTCATACCGTCCGGGATTGTCCAGCGCAAGATTTGCCGCAAAGATTGAACCCCATGAATTGCCATAAAGCGTGATTTTATCTTTTTGCAGATACTCACACAAAAAATCGGTCATAGCAATGCCGTCGGATAGCATTTGCTCGGCGGTAATCGGTTCGGTTTCCTTGTATGCAGGGTAATTGTGTCCACATCCACGCTGATCCCAATTGACAACTGTGTAGTCTGCACTGAGTTTTCGGAGAATACTCCAATCGTAGCCGCTGGTCGGTACACAGGGACCACCATGCAGATAGAGCAGTACGGGATTGTCTTTGTCATGCCCATAAATATTTATCCACTGTTTGGTGCCGTTGATATCAACATACATCGTTTCGTTGATACCTCCATCAGGAGTTCGGTTATTTATTGTCTTCCCAACAAACCGCACTATCAGCAATATCACAAGAAGTGCAACAAGTACAATGAATATCCATTTCAATATTTTCAAAAGTGACTTGAAAATCTTTTTCATTTTCTTCTCCTATAAATTCTTATTTAGCGGTTAGTTAATTATAACAAAACCCTATATAAAAGTCAACAACAGAAACGGTAATCATCTTGTGTACTGCAAATATAAAACCAGTGCTCACGCACTGGCGGGATGGATTCAAAGTAATATATATTCTGATTGTATATTGCTTTTACGGCAGAGAAGCTGCCGTCGGGATAGAGTCAGGATAGTGTATGACATTACAGGAGTCTGCGCTGTC
>CALATN010000224.1 GCA_937891895.1 uncultured Clostridia bacterium | reverse complement strand
GCAGTCTTCCCAGAGGTCAACGTCGTGCTGTGTGTAGAAAGCAACAACACGCTTACCTGTTGTACCGCTTGTGGACTGAATTCTTACGCACTCTGAAAGTGGTTTTGCAAGAAGTCCGTAAGGATAAGCTTCACGAAGGTCAGCCTTTGTAAGGAAAGGCAGTTTGTGAAGGTCGTCAGTAGACTTGATGTCATCAGGTGTAACACCCTTTTCGTCCATAAGGTTCTTGTAGTAAGGCACATTTTCGTAAACGTGCTTTACCTGAGCAACAAGACGTTCGTCCTGAAGTTTCTTCATGTCCTCGCGGGACATACATTCAATTTCTTTGTTCCAGTAATTTGCCATTGGCAAAACCTCCTGCTTTTATAGATTAAAATTTTTGCAAATCAATCAGTTCAGTAATTTCATTTTTGATAAATCATCATAATTGACATGCTTGCTTAAATTGTTCTGCAAATCAATAATACGATTTTCAAATTCGCTGTAACAACCCTTTGTACGCATTTCGTCCGCAAGTTCGGACTCAAATTCAATACCGAGAATATAATCAAGAGCGTCAATACAGTTTTGAAGGGCAACTGACAGATTGTATTTGGGCTTACTGCTGAAAAGCTTTTTCTTTGCGATATCCTGTTTAAGCATTTCCAAAGCTGTAAAATATTCGTCACCGTATCCGGTACATTCTGAAGAATAATCCCTGTCATTCAGTGCATTATCCAGCATACAGGCTGCCGTCCATACTTCGGTTGCACTTTCAATATCAACGCTTTTATCGTTCAACGCTTCTTCAACAGCCTTTTCAATTTCTTCCTCAGTAAGTTTGGAAGTCTGCTTCAAGGTTTTGCGAAGTTCAGAAGCTTCCTTCTGCGTTATTTCCCTTGTGACCATTTCAAATTGAAAATTATTGATATATTCAAGCGGTCTGAAATAGCTTTCGCAACGTTCGGATATGTATTCTCTGATATTTTCGTAACTGAATGGTGTCAGCATAGTATTTTACCTCTTACGCATTCTTACCAAGTTCAAAAGCCTTTTTGTTGAGTTCAAGGAACTTTGCAGGTACACACTGTTCAATAGCGTCCTGCCAGAGCTTGTCATCAAACTCAGTCTGAGAAGCAACCTTGCCCATCAGAACAACGTTTGAAGCCTTTGAATTACCTGCCTGTTCAGCAAGTCCGAGAGCGTCAACAGCAGTAACTTCAACACCAGCCGCCTTGATTTTCTCAATAATTTCATCAGGGTACTCAGCCGCACCTGTGATAACGGGCATAGGGTCAAGCTTCTGTGTGGAAGTAATCAGCTTGCCGCCTTTCTTGAGATAAGGTACCCATCTTGCAGCCTCAAGCTGCTCAAAGGAAATGATAACATCAGCCTCACCTTTTTCAATAACAGGGGAGAAAACTTCGTCACCGTATTTGACATAAGTAACAACCGAGCCGCCTCTCTGAGACATTCCGTGCACCTCAGATACCTTAACATCGTATCCCTGTGCAAGAAGAACGTTGCCGAGAAGTCTTGAAGCGAGGAGGGAACCCTGTCCGCCCACGCCGACAATCATAATAGAACGTGTATCCAAAAAAATCGCCCTTTCAAATTTAATAAGTAGTAATTTTATTATTCAATAGCGCCGAACTTGCACATTTCCTGACAAATTCCGCAGCCAACGCACTGTGTATGTTCAATAACAGCCTTGCCGTCCTTCATTGAAATAGCAGGACATCCGAGCTTCATACACATCTTACAGCTCTTGCACTTGTCAGCATCAACCTTGAGAGCAGGCTTGTGCTGAACATACTTGAGAAGTGCACAAGGACGACGGGAAATGATAACGGAAGGTTCTGGGGTAGCAAGTTCTTCCTTGATAGCAGCTTCAGTTTCAGCAAGGTTGTAAGGGTCAACAACTCTTACTCTCTTGATACCGATAGCCTTGCAGAGTTCTTCAAGATTTACAGCCGCAGCAGGATCACCCTTAAGATTCTTACCAGTAGTAGGATTCTGCTGATGACCTGTCATACCTGTGATGGAGTTGTCAAGAATAATAACAGTAGAATTTGTAGCATTGTAAGCAATGTTAACAAGACCTGTCATACCGCTGTGCATGAATGTAGAGTCACCGATAACAGCAACAGTTGACTTTTCAGCCTCAGCACCGCGAGCCTTGTTGAAACCGTGAAGTGCAGAAATGGAAGCACCCATACAGATTGTGGTGTCCATAGCGGAAAGAGGAGCACTTGCACCAAGTGTGTAACAGCCGATGTCACCTGAAACAGTAATCTTGTTCTTTGACAAGCAGTAGAACAAGCCTCTGTGAGGACATCCCGCACACATAACAGGAGGACGAACAGGAACGTTGCCGTCAAATACAGCAGATTCCTTCTTTTCGCCAAGAAGCTTTTCAGCAACAATAGCCTGTGAGAATTCGCCTATGTAACCGAAGATTTCCTTGCCCTTTACGTCAAGTCCCATCTTCTTGCAGTGTGTTTCAATAATATCATCAAGTTCTTCAATAACATAAACAGTCTTGTACTTAGCGCAGAAATTCTTGATAAGGTCAACAGGAAGCGGATTAACAATACCAAGCTTGAGGTAGGAAGCCTTGTCGCCCATAGCTTCTCTTGCGTACTGATAGGAAATACCGCTTGTGATGATACCAATGTCACCGCCGTTGTCAATAACCTTGTTGAGAGGAGATGTCTCAGCGTAAGCACGAAGCTTTTCAAGACGTTCCTCAACAAAAACGTGTCTGCCTCTTGCAAAAGCAGGCATCATAACATACTTTGCAGGGTTCTTTACATATTCCTTCTGTTCAGGAACAACTCTGTCACAAAGCTCAACAGCAGACTGTGAGTGAGCAACTCTTGTGCACATACGAACAATAACAGGAGTGTCGAATTCCTCGGAAAGGTCAAAGGAAGCCTTTACAAATTCCTTACATTCGGAGGAGTCGGAAGGCTCAACCATAAGTACCTTTGAAGCAATAGCGTGATGACGTGAGTCCTGCTCATTCTGAGAGGAGTGCATTCCCGGGTCATCAGCAACAGCGATAACCATACCGCCGTTTACACCAGTGTAAGCAGCTGTGTAGAGCGGGTCAGCAGCAACGTTAAGACCAACGTGCTTCATACCGCAGAATGAACGGGAGCCTGCAATTGAAGCGCCGATTGCAACTTCCATCGCAACCTTTTCATTAGGTGCCCATTCAGCATACATCTCATCATATTCAGCTGCATATTCAGTGATTTCAGTGGAAGGAGTACCTGGGTAGCTGGAAACTACAGTAACTCCCGCCTCATAAAGCCCTCTTGCGAAGGCAGCATTACCAAGCATAAGCTTTTTCATAGTCAAAAATCCTTTCTAAAAACAATACATATACACATTATAGCATACTTTGATTAAAAATGGAAGTAATTTTTTGCAAAAAATGTGCGGAAATGACAAAAAATCCTGCATAGGTTAACCTATGCAGGATTAAAAATCAAATTTAGTTTTCAACAGGTGTTCTGCTCTTGCCGATGAAAGCAACTGCAATAGCGTCAGCGCCTGTGTGAGAACCGATAACAGCGCCGATTTTGCCGTATCTTACACGCTTAACATCAGGCATCATCTGCATAATAACCTTGCCGAGGTACTGTGCATCTTCGAGACAGTCAGCATCAGAAATGAAGATTTCCTCGTTTTCACCCGGAAGATACTTTTCCTTCATGTGTTCAGCCATTGTGTCAAGAGCCTTCTTTCTGCCCTTGATTTTAGCGTAACCGTTAAGACCGCCCTTAGGGTCAACGCAAAGCAGAGGTTTAACAGAAAGGAGAGTACCCATAACAGCGGAGAACTTGGAAATTCTGCCGCCTCTCTGGAGGTGATTGAGATTGTCAACAGTGAAGATGTGAACAACGTGACCCTTCATACGTTCAGCGTACTTTTCAAGTTCTTCAAGGGAAGTACCCGCATTCTTCTTCTTGATGCAGAGATGCAGGAGAAGTCCTTGACCGAGAGCAGCGGAAATAGAGTCAATAACCTTGATTGTACATTCAGGATGCTTTGTCATAACGTCCTGAGCAGCAATCTGGCAAGTCTGATATGTTGTACTGAGCTCGCTTGAGAAGCAAAGGAAGAAAATATCCTTTCCGTCTTCAGCAATACTTTCCATAAGCTCAAGTGCTTCTTCATATGTAACAGGGGAAGACTTCGGAAGAACGCCGCTTCTTACTCTGTCATAGAACTTTTCGACTGTAAGGTCATCGCTTGTACACTGTGTATAAGTCTTGATACCGATAGTGTAGTGCAGACCGGTAACCTTGACATCGTTCATATTATAGTAGTTTTCGTCCATATCGGCGCATGAGTCAGTAACAATAACGTAATCCCTTGCCATAGTAATAAAATCTCCATTCGTAATAGATTAAACTGCTGAATTGCATAATAATTCACATATATTATAGCACATTGTTTTAAAAATGTAAATACTTTTCTGTAACCCTATTACCTAAAAAATTTCAAAAAATATAGTCAAAATGTCAATAAAACGTTGATTTGTCAACGATAATTGTTGAGTTTTCAACAAAAAATGAGAGCGAAACTGATTTCACTCCCAATAATTTACACTTGTTATTTATATGTTTTTCTCCATCCTGATATGTTCGCAATACTCATCAAGATAAACCTCTCCGTAAGCCGTGTAGCCGCACTTTTCATAGAAACCGCGAACCCTGCACTGTGCAGAAAGAACAATCTTGTCCGCACCAAGCTCACGAGCCTTGTCCTCAATGCGAAGCATAACTTCTTCACCGAGATTTTTGCCGCGGAATTCCTTTCTCACAGCAATTCTTCCCACGTGCCAGGAATCGTCCTTATCCTTGAAAAGTCTGCCCGTGCCAGCAGGAACACCATCACAGCAAAGCAGAATATGAACACTTATATAATCATTATCGTCAAATTCGTAGGAAAATCCCTGCTCTGTCATAAAAACATCCTGACGTATTTTCCTTGCCTCAGCAGGAACAACGCCGTCAAAAAATTCGTGTGTAATAATCACTTGTTTAACTCCTTTTCACCGAACCAGTAGTGCAGGAAGGTCTTGAAGCCAAGTCTGCCGTACCACCAGTCAAGATATGTAAAGTGAATAAATACATCGTCGCAACCCTTGCCCTTGATGTCATCCATAGCCTTAGCAACCATACGCAGACCGATGCCATTTCTTCTAATTTCAGGAACAGTGCCGACACAGCCTATCATACCAACATTGTTTTTACCTGTGCTGATAATAGTGTCAGCATTCTCGTCAACAATGCAGAAGCTTGCGATTTTACCATCCTTTTTAGCCGCAAAAACAGGACTTTCCATAGTGAAATATTCCACCCAGTCAGGGCTTACTTTTTTAACAGCCTCAATAAGCTCAGCCTTTTCATCACTGCCAAGATAACCGAAGGTAACATCATCGGGACAATCAGGAATATTAAGCTTGTCGTAATCAAAATCAGCAAGATTCATCTTCATTTCAAGACAACCATTCTTAGCGGAGTAACCCTCACGCTCAAAGAAACGGTTTCGCATATCGTTCCACTGACTTTCAGGAGTAACCGCACCAATGAAAAATTC
Source organism: uncultured Clostridia bacterium (assembly GCA_937891895.1). Classification (GTDB taxonomy): domain Bacteria; phylum Bacillota; class Clostridia; order Oscillospirales; family Ruminococcaceae; genus RGIG8773. The sequence goes on along the minus strand of CALATN010000224.1, from coordinate 4,787 downwards.
CGAGCTCTTGTCACCAAGAACAGCATTGTCAAAACCATTTTCAGCAATGTGCTGTTCACATTTTTTCATAAGCTTGCTGCCGATAGCACGTCCGCGATAATCGGGTGCAACGCAAAGCAGGCGGATACAATTACCCTTAACAACACCGTACCCAGCCAGCACTTCGTGCTCATAATGCGGAATAAGTTTGCAGTTTTCCATATCAATCAGCTTCAGAAACATTTCTTCCTCCAGAGGGAGCTGAGGAAAACATTTGCAGTAAATATTATAAGCCTTTGTTTTCATAACAATAACCTCACGTAAATCCGACATAATTTTTCAAAAAAACGCACACAAAAAGTATTATATATGTTTTTAAAGCTTATGTCAAGAGAAATTATCCAACACTATAAAAACAAACCAGCTTTTCATCATAATTGATAAAAATAATGTCTGTGTGAGGGTGATTCCAGTAAAAATTTGAGTTGATTACGTGGATTTCCGTGCTGCTTATAGATTTATCAATGCAATAAGGAGTGCTAACATAAAAGTCCAGCTCGTAACCTTCTTCTGCAAGTTCGTTGAATATTGCGGCATTTTCTTCTGACAGCCCGTTGTTGTATTCTTCCATAGTAAATGAAAGCACAGCATTTTCGGTATAATTTTTGTATTGTTCAATGTTGTCAGTGTTGAAACAAATATAATAGTAACCGCTTGCCTGCATTAACGGCGGACAATATTCCGTACGGAAATTTTCAGCATCAGCAGGAAGCTCGTCAGGGAAAAATCCGTCAGTGTCATCATTTGCCATAAATTCAATGTACCAACGCTGAAAAGGATATTGCCACTTCATACCTCCCCAAAGGACAGATGTGAAGAATATAAAACATATCAGAAATACCGCTGCCAAAAGTTCAAGTGCAATTGTTTTTGCAGTATGTTGCCGCCTTCTGAAGGTAACTATAAAACAAGCTATGCAAATAATCATCATAACAATAGGCATTATCGCAGAAGTCAATACAATAAATAAAAGATTGATAACAGCTATTACAAGGAATAAAAACGAAATTGCTTTTCCAATTTTGTTTTTAACAGTCATAATGTCACCTCTTGTAAAAAAGGCTCATTGCCTTTACGGAACAATGAGCCTTGATATATTTTAGAAACCGAGAATTCTCTGGAAATCTGCAGAAATCTTTTCTTCAAGTGCATCAGCCTCAGCCTTTGTTGCACCTGTTGTTGTGTAGTAAGCCTTGATCTTAGGCTCAGTACCTGATGGACGGATAATAACAGAAGCGTTACCTTCAAGTGCAAATGTAAGAACATCAGACTTAGGAAGTGTAAGCATTGTCTTGTCACCTGTCTTGCAGTCAACGGAAGTGCTTGCAAGATAATCGTCAAAGCGGATTACAGCAAGACCGCCGATTTCCTTAGGTGTATCTGTACGGAGCATAGTCATAAGCTCCTTCATTTTCTGCATACCTGTTGCACCTTCGCAGGTGAAGGATTTCTGAGTATGAGTGTAAACACCGTACTTCTTATACATATTCTCACGAGCCTGGAGCATTGAAATACCCTTTGTTCGGTAGAATGCAGCCATTTCGCAGATAAGCATAGAAGCAACAACAGCGTCCTTGTCGCGTACATAGGAGCCTGCAAGGTAACCATAGCTCTCTTCAAAACCGAAGATGTAGCGGTTTTCTTCGCCCTTGTCCTCAAGGAAACCAATCTGTTCACCGATGAATTTGAAGCCTGTAAGTACGTCGATAATCTTAACACCGTATTCTTCAGCAATTGCCTTTGCAATATCAGTTGTAACGATTGTCTTTACAGCAATCGGATCTTCAGGCATTGTACCCAGCTTTGTTCTTTCAGCACAGATGTATTCGAGAAGCATTGCGCCGACTTCGTTACCTGTGAAGAGAACGTAGTCGCCCTTTCCGTCAGGAACAGCAATACCAACACGGTCAGCATCAGGGTCAGTAGCAAGGAGAAGGTCAGGCTGTACGCTTTCGCAAAGCTTCAGACCGAGAGCAAGTGCCTCCTTGATTTCAGGGTTAGGGAATGGGCAGGTAGGGAAGTTGCCGTTAGGGTATTCCTGTTCAGGAACAACAGTAACGTCAGTAATACCGATCTTGTTGAGAATCATACGAACAGGCTTGTTACCTGTACCGTTGAGAGGTGTGTAAACAACCTTCAGACCGCTTGTAGCACAAAGGTCCGTGTGGATACCCTGTTCGGAAACCTTGTTGATGTAGTTTGTGATAACTTCCTGCTTGATATATTCAATAGTGCCTTCTTCAAGACCCTTTTCAAAAGGAATAACCTTTGCACCGTCAAACATAGGAACGTTATTGATGTTCTTGAGTACGATCTCAGCAGCACCGAGAGTAAGCTGACAACCGTCAGCACCGTATACCTTGTAGCCGTTGTACTTAGCAGGGTTGTGGCTTGCTGTAACAACAATACCTGCACTGCAGTTCAGTTCACGAACAGCAAAGGAAAGCATTGGTGTAGGCATAAGCTCGTTGTAGATGTAAGCCTTGATACCGTTTGCAGCAAGAACAGCAGCAGCTTCTTTAGCGAAAACGTCAGACTTGATACGGCTGTCGTAAGCGATAGCAACGGAAGGATTAACAGGGAAAGCTTCCTTTACATAGTCAGCAAGACCCTGAGTAGCACGTCTGATTGTATAGATATTGAGTCTGTATGAGCCTGCACCGATAACGCCTCTCAGACCGCCTGTACCGAATTCAAGGTCACGGTAGAATCTGTCGAGTATAGCCTCGTCATCACCTGCGATGGACTTGAGTTCAGTCTGTAAGTCCGGGTCATCAACTGCCTTTTCACACCAAAGTGCGTAAAGCTCTTTTTCGTTCATAAAAAATACCTCCATGTCAAATAGAAATATAGATATACTAACTGATTACTGCTTTAACAGCATAATATGATATAGTATACCACAAAAATTTCCGCTTGAAAATAGGTTTTAAAAATTTTTAACAACTATTTATTTGTTAGGGCAAAATTAAGAGTAAAACAGCTAAAAATATTTCTTTGCAAAGGGAAAATTTGTGTAATTTTTCTTTCGCAAAAATATTTATATAAACTTCTTGTTAAAGAAATGAAAAGGTGATATAATTATACTATTATTAAATGGCGGGTGAAAAGTATGAATTACACTAAATCAGTTGATTTCTTCAGAAGTTCAAGCGGTGCGGACAATATAGCGTATTACATATATATGCCGTTGAATGAGCCTAAGGCTGTGATTCAGCTTACTCACGGAATGTGCGAATATATTGAAAGATATGATGAATTCATAGCCTTTCTCTGTGATAATGGTTATGTTGTATGCGGTCACGATCACCTCGGTCACGGTAAATCTGTTATTAACGTTGATTATCTTGGTTATTTTGCACCCGAAAAGGGCTGGCAGTATCTCATAAAAGATACCGTGCAGATGTCAAGAATAATTCATAAGCAGTACCCCGATTTGCCGTTGCTTTTAATCGGACACAGCCTTGGTTCGCTTACTGCAAGAGTTGCCGTGTCAAAATGCGGATACCTTTATAATGGTGTAATTCTTCTTGGTGCACTCAATACTAAAATCAAGGTCGATGCTGCTATGGCGGCGGCTGATACAATCCGTAGAGCAAAGGGTGATATGTGCCGCTCGGAAACTATTGAGAAGCTGATTTATGGATTTACAAATATAAAAATTGATGACCCCGTAAATAAATTCGGGTGGCTTACAAGAGATGATGAGCTTGTATATAAGTTTTATGATAATCCAAAATGCAATTTTATATTTACCGCAAGTGCCTATTGCGACCTGATAAAGCTGTTTATGTATGCAACGGACAGAAAGTGCATTGAAGCTACACCGAAGGACAAGCCGTTTCTTATTTTAGGCGGTGAGTCAGACCCGATAGGTCAGTGGGGCAGAGGACCGCGTGAGCTTGCTTCTGTGCTTGAAAAAGCAGGCTGTACAGATGTTACAATAAAGCTTTATGACGGTGCACGTCATGAACTGCTCAATGAAATCAACCGCAATGAAGTATACAATGATATATTGGAATGGTGTGAAAACCATATAAGTAAAGTGGAGGAATAGTTATGTTTTCCAAAGTAAACAGTCTGGGACTTTTCGGACTTAACGCTTTTCCCGTGGAGGTTGAAATTGAAACAAGCAAGGGTACACCTGCTTTTGATATAGTAGGACTTGGCGATACTGTTGTAAAGGAAAGCCGTGAAAGAATACGTTCAGCATTAAGATGCTGCAATATTGCATTTCCTTTGGCAAAAGTAATCGTAAATCTTGCCCCCGCTGATACAAGAAAATCCGGCAGCGTCCACGACCTTGCAATCTATGTTGCACTTTTGTGTGTAATGGGATATATTCAGGACGATATTTCAAAATCCGCATTTATCGGTGAGGTTTCGCTCAATGGTGATGTAAGACCCGTGAACGGTGTCCTGCCGATGGTGCTTATAACGAAGAAGGCAGGTTTTGAAAATGTGTTTGTTCCCGCCGATAATGCTTACGAAGCCAGTGTTGTTGAGGGGGTAACCGTTTATGGTGTGGAAAATGCGGGTCAGCTTATAAAGCATTTCAGCCGTGAAGAAGTAATCCTTCCGCAGCGTCCATACGAAATTAAACCTGAGGAACGTTTTGATACTCTTGACTTCGCCGACGTAAAAGGACAGTATGCCGCAAAGAAAGCATTGGAATATGCCGCGGCAGGCGGACACAATGTGCTGATGATAGGCAGTCCGGGATCAGGTAAATCAATGCTTGCAGAGCG
>CALATN010000223.1 GCA_937891895.1 uncultured Clostridia bacterium | reverse complement strand
ATACCCGCTTCTTTGCCGAAATTACGGCTGAAAGAAACATATCTGAAACGGCTGTCCTGCTCGGAATATTCACGGAGAATGTCAAGGGTTTTATCACGTGAGCCGTCATTGATAAACAGAAATTCAAATTCAAGGTAAGAATGCATTGCAGTCATTTCATCGGAGACACGAAGTATCTCCTCACGAAACATTGGAAGCACCTCCTGCTCATTATAGCAAGGTACGATAACTGTAATCAGCTTTTTTTCCATTTAAGGTTATCCTTTCATTTATTCTACTGTTACGGATTTTGCCAGGTTTCTTGGTTTATCTACGTCACAGCCTCTTTGCACGGCTGTATAATAAGCGATAAGCTGCATAGCAACAACTGAAATCAAGGGTAGAAACAAGTCTTCCGCATCAGGAAGTCCTATTTTATAGTCTGCACAATCACTATCAATATTTACATAGTCAGGACAGATTATTACTACAACTGCCCCACGGCTTTTTACTTCACGGACGTTGGAAATTGTCTTGTCAAACAGCTTGCTTTGGGTAGCGGTGACAATTACTGGCATTCCCTCTTCAATAAGAGAAATAGTGCCATGCTTCAATTCACCTGCCGCATAGGCTTCGCTATGGATATATGAAATTTCCTTCAGCTTCAGTGAGCCTTCCATACTTAACGCGTTGTCAAGTCCTCTCCCGATATAAAGCAAGCTATCTGCATTGATAAGCTTTGATGCAACATACTGATATTCAGACATATCATTAAGACATAGCTGGATTTTTTCCGGCACTGAAAGCAATTCCGCAGTAAGACGTTTACATTCTGCTTTATCGATTTTACCGTGAGCTAAGGCAACAGCAAATGCAAATAGGTACATAAAAGCAACCTGAACAGCGTATGCCTTTGTTGAGCAGACAGAAATTTCGGGGCCTGCGTTAGTATATATAACCATATCGGCTTCCCGAGCAATAGATGAGCCTACTACATTTACAACAGCAAGGGTATCTGCACCCTTACTTCGTGAAAGCTTCAGAGCTTCAAGTGTATCGGCAGTTTCCCCCGATTGGGAAATTATTACAACCAAATCATTTTCATTAACAAGTGGATTTCTGTATCTGAATTCGGATGCTATATCAACAATGACAGGAACTTGTGACAAATCTTCAATGAGATATTTGCCAACCATACCCGAGTGCATTGCTGAGCCGCAGCCTACAATATAGATATTTCTGTAATTACGGATTTTTTCTGCTGTGAGGCCGCACTCCTCAAAATTTGGAAGTCCGTCCTTTATTCTTGGAGAAACTGTATTTCGGACAGCGTCGGGCTGTTCGTGGATTTCCTTTAGCATAAAATGCTCGTATCCGCCCTTCTGTGCAGCAGTAACATCCCAAGTCGCTGTCTGAAGTTCCTTTTTAATTTCAACTCCGTGAAGATCTGTAAAGGTTATACCCTGTTCACTCAGAACAGCAATCTCTCCTTTTTCAAGAAAAAAATACTCACGGGTATGCTCCAAGATTGCGGTTACATCAGACGCAATAAAGCTTTCGTTTTCACCCTTACCCACGATAAGCGGGCTATCCTTGCGTACTGCAAAAATCTTATTCTTATGCTCTTTGAAAATAATACCGAAAGCATAAGCACCTTCAATATCGCTTACAACTTTTTCAATAGCTTCAACAGGGTCACCATTGTAATAATAATCGAGAAGTTTGGCAACCGTTTCTGTATCAGTTTCACTTTCAAAACCGTAGCCTTTACTGATAAGAAACGCCTTCAGTTCACGGTAATTTTCAATAATTCCGTTATGAACAACAGAAATTCTGCCGTTACCGATTGGATGAGAATTTACATCGGAAGGCTCGCCGTGGGTAGCCCATCTTGTATGACCAATACCACAGATTGCCTGTAAAGTATCAGTTTCATCAAGCTTTACTGCAAGGCCTTCATTGATTTTTCCTTTTGCTTTTACAGTCCGGATTGTATCCTCCTCAAAAACCGCAATGCCAGCTGAATCGTAGCCACGATACTCCAGCTTTCTCAGCGCATTAACGAGAATATCGGAACAGGCATTTCTGCCCACATATCCGATTATACCGCACATAATCTGTTCTCCATTCTATACAAAATAAAACACGGATACGCTTAATATATTAAGCGTATCCTTAAATTTTATGCTTACTTTGTACCGAATATTCTATCGCCTGCATCACCGAGGCCAGGTACTATATAAAGACGTTCATCAAGCTTTTCATCAACTGAACCGCAATAGATTTCAACGTCAGGATATACGCTGTGAACAGCTTCAATTCCTTCAGGGGAAGCAATAATGCACATCATCTTGATGCTCTTTGCATTAGCATTCTTGAGAATTTCAATTGTCTTTACTGCTGTACCGCCTGTAGCAAGCATAATATCTGTAATGATTACATCACGTTCAGCAATATCAAAAGGCAGCTTGCAGTAATACTGTACCGCTTCCTTCGTATCAGGGTCACGGAACATACCTACATGTCCGATTTTTGCAGCAGGAACAAGCTTTACAGCGCCGTCAACCATACCAAGACCTGCACGGAGGATTGGCACGAACGCAAGCTTTCTGCCTGAGATAACCTTTGTTTTGGCAATTGCAACAGGTGTCTGTACCTCTACAGTCTTGAGCGGGAGGTCACGTGTTGCTTCGTAACACATAAGCATAGCTGTTTCGGAAACCAGTTCTCTGAATTCCTTTGAGCCAGTGTTGATATCACGAAGAAGAGAAATTTTGTGCTGAACGAGCGGATGTTCAATTATAGTAACCTTATTCATAACAATTATCCTTTCATCTTGTTTTCAATATCTGTAAGAAGGTCTATTCTGCGCTGGTGTCTGCCGCCTTCAAAGCCTGTGTGCAGGAATGTATCCACAATTTCAAGTGCTGCACCTGCACCGAGAACACGTCCGCCCATACAGAGAGTATTGGCATTATTGTGAAGTCTGGTAAACTTAGCCATATAGGTATCTGTACAAAGGGCTGCTCTTATACCGTTGATTTTGTTTGCAGCCATTGAAATTCCGATACCAGTACCGCAGATGAGAATTGCATATTCAGCAGTACCATCCAAAACCTTTGCACAAACTTCTTCAGCAACATTCGGATAATCTATGCTGTTACCGTCCATACAACCAAATTCCATATAATCATAATTATTTTCCTTAAGCCAGGCAATTACTTCGCCTTTAAGCTCATAACCGCCGTGGTCACTTCCTATTGCAATCATAGTAAACCTCCAAATGTGATTTTACTTTTTAATTATACCATAAATCAACAAGTCAAGCAAGCATTTATTTCTCCTGTAAATCCTTTTCTGCTTTTGTTATCTGCAGATATGCAGCATCAAGCTTGTCAGGTGTTGACATTTCTTTACCAAATGCAGCAGCACAAAGTCCTGTTGCAAGCTGTAATCTTAGGTGTGGCGGTGCAATGATGAAATTCTCACCCTCGAGCTTATCAGCAGCATCACCAACAACCGCAATTGTCCCGTCATATTCCGCAAGCTTTTGCTTCAAATCATTGATTGGAAGAATTTCATCGTCGGTAAGGCGTTTGACTTTACACTCACTTGCTTCAAACAGAGCACAATACACCAAATCGAGTCGTGCAGCCATTACAGCACATATTATCCCTTTATGCAATGAAACATTATTTGCAAGTCCTTCAAGAGTTGATATGCCAATGCAAGGCTTGTTTTGTGCAAAGCACATTGCCTTTACAGCAGATATGCCTATTCTCAAGCCAGTATATGACCCAGGACCCATAGCAACGGCTATTCCGTCGACATCTGAAAGCTCAACACCTGCATTTTTTAACACATCCTTACAGATTGGCAGGATAACTTGTGAATGAGTCAACGATGTATAAACAGTTGTTTGTGCAAGAACTTTATCCTCTGTGCACAATGCAACTGATGCAGTTTTTCCGGAAGTATCAATTCCGAGCAGCGTCAAAACGCTCATCTCCTTCGACAGTGATTTCTCGTTCGTTCTCACCGCAATGATTTATTGTAATGGTGATATGCTTTACAGGTAAGCAATCCTCTATATTCTCCGACCATTCGCATGCAACAACACTGTCTTCACTCAAATAATCGTAAAATCCCGTTGTTTCAAGAGCTTCCGCATTCATGATGCGATACATATCAAAATGGTAAAGCGTTGCACCTTTACTCCTGTATTCATTCACCAATGCGAAAGTTGGCGAAAATACTTCGTCAGGAAGTCCCATTCCTACTGCAAGACCACGGGTAAAAGTGGTTTTACCTGCACCAAGTCCGCCTTTATATGCGATAACATCTCCGCCATGAAGAAGCTTACCGATTTTTTCAGCAAATGCAATAGTTTCTTCGGGAGAGGTTGTTCTTACTTTTATCATTTAATTTTCCTCAATTTGAACATTTATAATTCTGAAGCTTTCACAGAAAAAATTGATGTCATCATCCTCAAGTGAACAGATACGGTAATTCATTCCATTAAGCATATCTGTGTTACGTACCTTCATAATATCAAAGCCAGTCAACACGGTTTTTACACCCATACAGCCGATTTCAAATCTACGTACATTCTCAAAGATTATATCAACATAAAACTTTTTCGGCTCATCACAATAAAACGTCATAAATACACTTGCGACCATTTCACCTTCACTGTTAAGGGTACTGTAATACTTGAAATCACCGAATGCGTCAAAATTATACCAATAAAAATCAGGTGCTATATCCGTAATCTGTTCGATTCCATAGACATCACGAAAATTACGACGCAGACGGCAATTATCTTCAGGAAGAATCATCTTCTTCCACATTCCCCTGTTGCGACGTTCAAAGCCTTGTTTTTCATACCAAGAAATAAGACTATCTTCACAGAAAAGCTGAACATTCAGCTTGTTGCTGCCCGACTGACAATAATATACAAGACGGGTTACAATCTGCTCCCCTATTCCTTTACGACGATAGTCAGGACGAACACATATACCACTCATTACTGCGGCAATATGACCGTCAGAAGCAACTCTACCCAAACCTACAAGCTTATATCCGTCATAAGCATACACTGAATAAAAGCTATTTTTATTTGCCTTCTCGATATCATCATCGGTATAACCCGGCAATCTGTACCATTTCAGGGCACGATACAAGTCAATTACATCGCTGTCGTTTCGTGTTTCAGAGAAATATTCAATTTCCACTAAAATCACCCCTGTTTATCAGTTAATAATTCTTGTTCCGATATTATCTATATGGAGTTCATGAACAGCCCAACTGTTAAGACCCATTCTATCCAGGGCAAATCTCATTTTACCCTCAAAATATTCATTCTCTGCATCAACAATTGCCATAAGTGCCGGACCAGCACCACTGAGATATGCAGCATATGCGCCAAGACTATATGCAGTGTCAAAAACATCTCTGCCGTGTGGAATAAGTTCCATTCTGTACGGCTGATGCAATCTATCGTGAACAGCTGTACGCAGATTTTCATACTTACCTGTAAGAAGCGAAGCTGAAAAAAGAGCTGCTCTCGAAAGATTATACACAGCGTCCTTATGAGAAATTTCCTTTGGAAGACAAGCTCTTGCCTGTTCAGTTTTAAGCTCGAAGTCAGGAATAACAACAACAAATTTAAGTGTAGTATAAACCTCCTGCTTAACCCAATGGACACTTTTGCCGTCAAATACTGCTGTTACAATACCTCCAAGAAGTGCAGGAGCAGTATTGTCAGGATGTCCCTCAATCTGTGCTGAAAGGTTAACTAAATCATCCAAACCCATAGGCTCACCAAGAAGCTGATTTGCACCTACAAGACCTGCAATGATACAAGCGGAAGAACTTCCAAGACCTCTTGCCATAGGGATATTGTTAATCTGCTGGATTTTCAAACCATTCAAAGGCTTGCCGCAGATATCAAAAAGAATTCTTGCTGAATCATAGACAAGATTTGAAGCATCATTCGGTACATCTGTACCATCAAGGCTTTCAATATAAATTCCGTCAGCTTCTTCGATATTGACATAATTGTAGTAATTCAATGCAAGACCCAGCGCATCAAAGCCTGCGCCAAGGTTAGCACTTGTTGCGGGAATCTGTATTTTAATCATCCGAAGATAGTCCTTTCAGAAATCATTCAAGTTCAAGGATACGGATTGTTCCGAGAACTTCACCGCCAAGCTGTGAAAGCTTTTCGTCAAATATTTTCTCTTTCATTGCAGGTGCAATAAATGCAAGTTCATCAACAGGCTGATTATCACGGCTGAGATACTCAACTGTACCGAAAACTTCAGAAATTTTTTCAGCTGCAACACCATTAACACGTACATAAATTGAAACAACATCATCCTTGTAGTCAGCAATAAAGCTGTCATCCGTACTATCTTCCCATGTCTGAGAAATGGATGTAGCTGTCATTTTTGCAACTGTTGCGATATCGCCTACCACAGCACTTGCAGTAGGAAGCTTACCTGCGCCTCTGCCGTAGAACATAACCTCATCAAAACCATCGCCGTACACCATTACGCCATTGAAAACGTCAGAAATATGGGAAAGCTGGTTGTTATTACATACAAATGCAGGGCGAACCATTGGAAGGATTTTGCCGTCATCAGACTTCTTTACAGAAGCGATAAGCTTGATTTCACCGCCCCAGTTCTGAGCATACATAACATCCTCGAGGGTAAGTTTAGTTATGCCTTCACAATGCACCCACTTAGGATAAACATGCTTACCAAAAACGAGAGAAGAAAGAATACAGATTTTTCTGCAAGCATCATGACCTTCAACATCGGCTGTTGGATCCTGCTCGGCATAGCCGAGCTTCTGAGCCATTTCAAGAGCATCGCTGAAAGCCATTTGCTCGTTGATCATCTTAGTAAGAATAAAGTTTGTGGTACCATTGAGAATACCTGCAACGGCGGAAATATCGTTACCTGCAAGGCAAACGTGAAGTGGTCTGATGATTGGAATTGCACCGCCTGTAGAAGCTTCGAAAAGGAAATTACAATTCTTTTCAGCAGCAATTTTCAGGAGTTCAGCACCTTTTTCAGCAACAAGCTCCTTATTTGAAGTTACAACATTCTTACCATTTTCAAGGCAAGCTTTGACATAGCCGTAAGAAAACTTCATACCGCCGATTACTTCAGCAACAATTGTAACCTCAGGGTCATTGAGAATATCATCAAAATTCTTTGTAAATTTATCAGCATACGGGCTGTCAGGAAAATCACGGATATCCAGAATATACTTTATATCAAGGTCTTTTCCTGACTTGGCACAAATCTTGTCCTTATTTTTATAAAACAGCTCAACTGTACCTGAGCCCACGACACCATAACCTAAAACTGCGATTTTTGACATTACAATTACTCCTTTTATTTAACTTGTTTATTCACCAGAGATGAATTTTACATCTACCACACCATTAAGTGCTGCAAGGTCATTTTTCAATCCATAAGCATCAGCTTCATCGCCAAACAATCTTACAGTAATATTTACAGCTGCAACACCATCTATAGGCATATTCTGATTAACGGTAATAATGTTTGCACCTTGCCTATGAAATTCAGCAAGAATTGCTGAAAGCACACCGGGTTCATCTTTCAGAACAGCATAATACGAAATGATTTTCTGTGTAAGCTTTTCCTCATATGCGAAAACACATTCTTTATATTTGTAGAATGCACTTCTCGAAATACCAATTCTCTTACATGCAGAAGCAGAACTTTTCTCTTCACCGCAAGCTAAAAGACGCTTAACCTCTAAAACCTTGGGAAATATCTCGGGAAGAACATCGGTACTGATAACTACAAATGATGAATTGCCCATACTAACCTCCGTTATGCAACGTCCTTGTGAAAAAAACAAGTGTATTCACTATAAATACAATTGTACCATATTTTACACTCTTTTGTCAATAGAAATACTATTAACATTCTTAAATTAAGCAATAAAAAAAGCTGTACAACAGACGCTGTACAGCTTTGTTTTGTTTATTATTCCTTTACACCGCCGAGTGCAACGCCTTCAACGATGAACTTAGAGAAGATGAAGTATACAACAACTACAGGAATGATAGAAAGCATAATTGCGGCATATTTAGCACCAAAGTCAGCCAGCTTATCGTTCGAGAGGATTGTATTAACCATCATTGGAAGTGTCATCTGGTTAGGTTCTCTTGATACGAGAATCATAGATGGCATATAGTAGTTATTCCAGCTTGCAACGAATGCAAAAATTGCCTGAACAGCAAATGCTGGTTTCATCATTGGAATTGCAATTGTAAAGAATGTTCTGAATTCGTTAGAACCGTCAATTCTTGCAGCTTCAACAATTTCAAGTGGGAAGGAAGACTTCATATACTGACGCATGAAGAATACAACCTGTGGAGCTGCGATTGCAGGAATGATAAGTGGGAGGTAATTATCAGTGAGACCAATCTTGGACATAAACTGATAGAAACCTACAGATGTTACCTGAACCGGTACCATCATTACTGCAAGAATGAATGTGTAAGCAGCATTCTTAACTCTGAAGTCGTATACGCATACACCATAAGCAGTTGCACCTGCAAAAAGTACTGTTAAAAAAGTACAGGAAAATGCGATAATTGCACTGTTGATATAACCTGTAAATGCATTATACTGAACCTTACCTGTTTCAGACCACTCCATCATTGTTCCGATGTTATTGAAAAGATTAAGTCCGGGAATAAGGGAAACACCATTACCAGTAATATCAACAGAAGTTCTCGTAGCATTTACGACAAGAACATAAATAGGAATCAAGCTGAGTACACAAAGGATAATCATAAATGCTGTAACGATTATATCCAATGGCTTTGCCTTACGGCGTGCTACTTTTTCTTCAACCATATTCATAATGTATATAACCTCCTTTTCCTTTTACAGCAATTTGCTTGTCTTCTTGCTTCTCTTTACCTTAACGTCTTTATCTCTGTTAATAGCAAAGCATACAGAACCAAGAATTGAAGTAATTACAAACAGGATTACCGATGCAGCAGCAGAATAACCAAAGTTATTAAGGCTTGTATCATGGAAGTTATTAAAGATATATACAGCAATTGTTTCTGTGAACTTATTCTGGGATGTACCTACATTATAAAGAGCAGGCATATCGTACATCTGGAGACCACCAATCATAGATGTTACTACTGTGTAGAGAAGGATAGGTCTAAGAAGTGGAAGTGTAATTCTGAAGAACTGCTGTGTATGGGAAGCACCGTCGATGCTTGCAGCCTCAAAGAGAGAGCCGTTAATACCCATAATACCTGACATAAGCATGATAGTTGTATTACCGTACCACATCCAGGTCTGAATTATCATAATCATAACTCGTGCTTCTGTTTTACCGCTTACAAAGCTGATTGTTTCAGTTGTAAAGCCATTCTTAAGAAGCATTGCATTGATAGCACCAAGCTGGGAGTCAGAGAACAGCATAACGAAAAGTGCAGCAGCAGAAGCAGCTGTAATAATGTTAGGCATGTACATAATAATCTTGTACGCACCCTTACCTGGGATTTTCAAGCGAGCATTTGTAAACCAAGCAGCAAGAACAAGTGAGAGGATAATCTGTGGGATAAAGTTACCTACCCAAAGGATAAATGTATTGCCAAGAACTCTCATAAATGAATCATGAGCCGCTTGCTGAGCAAATCCACCACCAAACAGAAGTGTTTTAAAGTTGGTAAAACCAACAAATTCGTCTATCTTTTTACCATTGCCAAAGAAGCTAAGGTAGAAAGTGTTAAAAAGTGGATAAATCTGAAAAATTGCATATACTAAAAAGAATGGAAGAATAAATATATAACCATATTTAGCATAGCTTATAGAGCGAATTCTTCCGCCTGATCTGTTTGCCATAAAATTCTCTCCTCAAAATCAAAAGTAATGTTCACTTAAATCTATGGGGCAGACACAAAGCCTGCCCCACGACTTAAAACTATTTAGCTAATAGCTCTTGATTAACCCTCAAAGTTGGAGTAATCGAGATCAGGAAGTGCAGCAGCTACGTTCTGAGCCCAACCAGCGATAGCTTCATCAGCTGTTGCATATGTGCCCTGGCAGTAAGCTGTTACTGCATCGTTGAATGCTGTCTTAATTGTGGAGTCATATGGTGTGATACCACCAGCCATATCGATACCGTCAGCTACGGAGTTAAGAACTTCGAAGTGGTTCTGACCGCCGAGTACGCCGAGACCAGCATAGTTAGGAATAACTTCTGCCATAGCAGCCTTGTTAGAAACGTATTCGCCCTTATCGTTAGCGTAAGCTACAGCGCCATCCTTATTTGTTGTGAAGAAGGAAATGAATTCCTTAGCGAGTTCTGGGTTGTTGCATCTGTTAGCAACTGTAGCCCATGTACCGCCCCAGTAGAAAGGCTGAGGACCAACTACTACGTTCCACTTACCGTATGTAGCACCGCCTTCGCCGCCTGCTGCCTGAGAAAGGATAGCATCGCCGAAGCCCCATGTGGATACGAAGTAACCCATTGTTGTATCTGTCTGACCAGCTGCATACCAGTCTGTAGACCACTGACCGAGGTCCTTGATGATGTAGCCGTTATCATACATCTGCTTAGCAAGATCGATGTAACCCTTAGCGGAGTCATCGAGTGTGAGCTTGTTGTCAGCTACCCATGGAGTATTTCTACCAGCGGAGAATACCTGCCATGCACCTGCAGCTGTTGTTGTGAGAGCTGTCTGGCCGCCGGAAGCTTCGCTTACCTTAGCA
>CALATN010000222.1 GCA_937891895.1 uncultured Clostridia bacterium | reverse complement strand
CCCCTGAGGCGCCGCTCGCAAGCGGCGAAATCCTTATCATTCCTAACGGAGCAAGGGGTGAGAAATGCGACAGCATTTCGAGGGGAAGCGACCACGACCGCTTCCCCTTGTTGCAATTGCACTAAAACGACTCCTTCAAAACGTTCCAGTGGAACGTTTTGAACGTACTTTACTTTCATCACTACACGAAAGCAGCAACTACGTTGCTGTTAGGAAATTTCTCTCTTGCAGAAATTTCCTCTTTTGAAGCTGTCGCTTCAAAATTCACCTTTTAGATGCGCTTAAAGCACGCCTGCGGGCGAAGCAAAAGTTTCGCCCTCTGCGGAGGGCGACTCAGGGACTCCGTCCCTAAGAACCCTGCCAAAGGGTGCGCACACCCTTTGGAAACCCATTATTTTGCACGACAAATTCCAATTTGTCAACCTATTCGTGTTTTCCACAAAAATCAACCCGAATTTTCTTCATTTTCAGAAAAAAACCACTTTACAACGACGCAGTTTTGTGTTAAAATAATATCAACGTATGTACTATTATAAAAGTCATACAAATTTGTAATTTTAGGAGGACTGTCCAAAATGGCAAGATCAATGAAAACCATGGACGGTAACAACGCTGCTGCTTGGGTCTCCTACCCATTCACTGACGTTGCTGCTATCTACCCTATCACCCCTTCCTCTGTTATGGCTGAGGTTACTGACCAGTGGGCTGCTAAGAAGCAGAACAACATCTTCGGTCAGCCTGTAAAGGTTGCAGAAATGCAGTCTGAAGCCGGTGCTGCAGGTACTGTACACGGCTCTCTCGCTGCTGGTGCTCTTACAACTACTTACACAGCTTCTCAGGGTCTTCTTCTTATGATCCCTAACATGTACAAGATCGCCGGTGAACTTCTCCCTTGCGTAATTCACGTTTCTGCAAGATGTGTTGCTTCCCACGCTCTTAACATCTTCGGTGATCACTCTGACGTTTACGCATGTCGTCAGACAGGTTTCGCTATGCTCTGTGCTTCCAACGTTCAGGAAGTTATGGACCTCGGCGCTGTTGCTCACCTTTCCACAATCAAGGGCAGAGTTCCTGTTCTCCACTTCTTCGATGGTTTCCGTACTTCTCACGAAATCCAGAAGATTGAAGCTTGGGATTACAAGGATCTTGAAGATATGCTCGACAAGAAGGCTGCTCAGGCTTTCAGAAACCGTGCTCTTAACCCTGAACACCCTGTTCTCCGCGGTACTGCTCAGAACGGTGATATCTTCTTCCAGGCTCGTGAAGCTTGTAACGAATTCTACAACAAGTTCCCTGCTATCGTTGAAGACTACATGAACAAGGTTAACAAGAAGATCGGTACTAACTACAAGCTCTTCAACTACTACGGTGCTCCTGACGCTGATCACGTAATCATCGCTATGGGTTCTGTATGTGATACAATCGAAGAAACAATCGATTTCCTCAACGCTGAAGGCGCTAAGCTCGGTCTTATCAAGGTTCGTCTTTACAGACCTTTCTGCGCTGACAAGCTCATCGAAGCTATTCCTGATACTGTTAAGCAGATTTCTGTTCTTGACAGAACAAAGGAACCAGGTGCTCTCGGCGAACCTCTCTACCTCGACGTTGTTGCTGCTCTCAAGGGCACTAAGTTCAACGACATCGTTATCGCTGGCGGCCGTTACGGTCTCGGTTCCAAGGATACAACTCCTGACCAGATCAAGGCTGTTTACTGGAACGCTTCCTTCAAGGAAGACTACAAGCCACGCTTCACAATCGGTATCACAGATGACGTTACTAACCTCTCTCTCCCATCCGAAGGTAAGCTTGACACTGCTCCTGAAGGAACAGTTGCTTGTAAGTTCTGGGGTCTTGGCTCTGACGGTACAGTTGGTGCTAACAAGAACTCCATCAAGATCATCGGTGACCACACAGACATGTACGCTCAGGCATACTTTGCTTACGACTCCAAGAAGTCCGGCGGCGTAACTGTTTCTCACCTCCGTTTCGGTAAGACTCCTATCAAGTCTACTTACCTCGTTAACCAGGCTGACTTCGTTGCTTGTCACAACCAGTCCTACATCGACAAGTACAACATGGTTCAGGATATCAAGCCAGGCGGTACATTCCTCCTCAACTGTCAGTGGACAAAGGATGAGGTTGCTAACTACCTCCCAGGTCAGGTTAAGAAGTATATTGCTGACAACAACATCAAGTTCTACATTATCAATGGTGTAGACATTGCTCGTGAAATCGGTCTTGGCAACAGAACTTCCACAGTTCTCCAGTCCGCATTCTTCAAGCTCGCTAAGATTATTCCAGAAGCTGACGCTATCAAGTACATGAAGGAAAAGGCACTCGCTTCCTTTGGTAAGAAGGGTGAAGACGTAGTTAAGATGAACTACGACGCTATCGATGCAGGTGCTAAGAACATCGTTGAAATCGAAGTTCCTGATTCCTGGAAGAAGTGCAAGGCTACTAAGATGGGCGCAGGCAAGGCTACAGGCGACAGAAAGGATCTCGTTAAGTACGTTAACGACATTCTCATCCCTGTTAACGCTCAGATGGGTGATACTCTCCCTGTTTCCACATTCAAGAATATGCCTGACGGTACATTCCCACAGGGTTCTGCTGCTTACGAAAAGCGTGGTATCGCAGTTGACGTTCCAGCTTGGAACAACGAAAACTGTATCCAGTGTAACTTCTGTGCTTACGTTTGTCCTCACGCTGTAATCCGTCCTGTTGCTATGACAGATGACGAACTCGCTAAGGCACCAGCTGGTACACAGAGCAAGAAGATGACAGGCGTACCTGGTATGAACTTTGTTATGACTGTTTCTGCTCTTGACTGTACAGGTTGTGGTTCTTGTGTAAATGTATGTCCTGGTATGAAGGGCAACAAGGCACTCGTTATGAAGCCACTCGAAGAACAGCTCCCAGCACAGGAAACATTCGCTTACGGTCTTACACTTCCTGAAAAGCCAGAAGTTGCTGAAAAGTTCAAGGAAACAACTGTTAAGGGCTCCCAGTTCAAGCAGCCTCTCCTCGAATTCTCCGGCGCTTGTGCAGGTTGTGGTGAAACACCTTATGCTAAGCTCGTAACACAGCTCTTCGGTGACAGAATGTTCATCGCTAACGCTACAGGTTGTTCTTCCATCTGGGGTGGTTCCGCTCCATCCACACCATACACAGTTAACAAGGAAGGCAAGGGTCCGGCTTGGGCTAACTCCCTCTTTGAAGATAACGCTGAATATGGTTACGGTATGTTCCTTGCTCAGAACACTCTCCGTCAGAGAGCTGTTGCTAAGCTCCTCGATATGCAGAAGTCCGCTAAGGGCAACATGAAGACTGCTATCGAAGGTTACCTCTCCACACTTAACGACGGTAACGCTAACAAGGCTGCTACTGCTGAACTCGTTAAGGCTCTCGAAGGCTCCAAGGCTGAAGCTGCTGCTGACGTACTTGCTCTCAAGGATTACCTTGGCAAGAAGTCTATGTGGGTATTCGGCGGCGACGGTTGGGCTTACGATATCGGCTTCTCCGGTCTTGACCACGTTATCGCTTCCGGCGAAGACGTAAACATCTTCGTATTCGATACAGAAGTTTACTCCAACACAGGCGGTCAGTCCTCCAAGTCCACACCAACAGGTGCAATCGCTCAGTTTGCTGCTGCTGGTAAGGAAGTTAAGAAGAAGGACCTCGCTGGTATTGCTATGAGTTACGGCTACGTTTACGTTGCACACATTGCTATGGGTGCTGACATGAACCAGTGTATCAAGGCTATCACAGAAGCTGAAGCTTACAACGGTCCATCCCTCATCATCGCTTACGCTCCATGTATCAACCACGGTATCAAGGCTGGTATGAGCAAGGCTATGGACGAAGAGAAGAAGGCTGTTGAAGCTGGTTACTGGAACCTCTTCAGATACAACCCAGCTCTCAAGGCTGAAGGCAAGAATCCATTCTCTCTCGACAGCAAGGTACCTGCTATCGATGAAAAGTATAAGGACTTCCTCATGGGTGAAGTACGTTACAACTCCCTCGCTAGACAGAACCCTGAAAGAGCAGAAGCTCTCTTCAGCAAGGCTGTTGACAACGCTAAGGATCGTTACGATTACCTCACAAGACTTGTTAAGCTTTACGGCACAGAAGAAAAGTAATCTTTGATTACCAGTAATCTGTTACAAGTAATATAAAGAAAACGCACCGAAGACGTTCGGTGCGTTTTTTTGTTAGAGAAAGATATCTTGTAGCCTACTGGGGAAAACCTTTCTGAAGAAAGGTTATTCCCCAGACCCTTTTCCAAAGACTTTTAGTCTAAAAAATCCCATAGGGCTAAAGCCCTATGGGATTTTTTACATTAGAAGTTTTAGGGAGGGAGTTTGAGGGAGGACCCTTTTTCAAAAGGGTCTCCCTCAATAGTTTACAAGTTATTCTTCCTCGTTGTCGTCGTCGGGAACTTCTTCTTCGACGATTACTTCGGATGCTTCCGCTTCGGCTGCGGCTTTCATTTCAGCCTCAAGCTCCTCTGCGGATGGCTCCTCTACCTTTTCAGTTTCGGCTTCTTCGTCACGTTCAGCTCTTGTGAAGGAAACAACCTTTACGTCGTCCTGAACTCTCATAAGACGTACACCTGTTGCGTAACGTCCCATTACTCGGATATCTTCCGCACGGATACGGATAATGATACCGTCGTTGGAAATCATAATGATGTCGTCTTCCTCGTCAACAACCTTGATTCCGCAGACATAGCCCTTTTCTTCGGAAACCTTATAGTTGAGCATACCCTTACCGCCTCTGTTCTGGATACGGTAGGAGTCAAGGTCAACGCGTCGGCCGTTACCCTTATCGGTTACGGTGAGAACTGTTGCACCCTCACGAACTCTTGCCATAGAAACGATATAGTCTTCCTCGCGGAGCTTCATAATTCTTACGCCGTGTGCACTTCTTGACATAGCACGGATTTTCTGTTCCTCGACACGGATTGCGTAACCCATTCTTGTTGCAACGATAACCTGAGCACTGCCGTCGGTAAGACGTACACCAGCGATTTCGTCTCCTTCATCAAGACCAATAGCAATAAGACCGTTCTTACGAACATTCTTGTACGCATTAAGAGGAGTACGCTTAATTTTACCGTTCTTTGTAACCATAATGAGGTACTTGCCCTCGTCAAAATCCTCAGTTTTAATCATTGCGGCAACCTTTTCGCCCTCTGTAAGCGGAAGGATATTGACAATATTAAGTCCTCTGGACTGCTTTGAACCCTCAGGAATTTCGTAGCACTTCAGCTTGTACATAATACCCTTGTTGGTGATAAACAGCACGTTATCGTGAGATGAGCTGATGAACATTTCCTCAACGAAATCTTCCTCACGCTGCTTCATACCCGAAACGCCCTTACCGCCGCGGTGCTGAGTCTTATACATACTTACTGGCTGACGCTTGATATAGCCGATATTTGTATAAGTGACAACGCAGTTTTCCTCAGGAATAAGGTCTTCAATATCAACCTCACCCGAAATTGTTTCGATAGAAGTTCTTCTTTCGTCACCGAACTTCTTCTTGATTACTTCAAGCTCTTCGGAAACAATTCTCATCATATTTTCCTTGCTGGAGAGAATTTCTTCGAAGTCCTTGATTTTAGCGTGGAGAGCAGCAAGCTCTTCTTCAAGCTTCATTCTTTCCAGACCTGACAACTGAACAAGTCGCATCTGAGCGATTGCTTCCGCCTGAATTTCTGTAATTCCGAAGCGTTCAACAAGCTTTGCCTTGATTTCAGCTGCGTCACGGCTGCTGCGGCAGATTTTTACTACCTCATCAATATTATCAACCGCAACCATCAAGCCCTCTAAAATGTGAGCACGTTCTCTTGCTTTTTTAAGGTCAAATTCTGTACGGCGGCGGATAACTTCAACCTGGAAGTCAATGTATTCACGGATAATCTGCTTGAGTGAAAGCACCTTAGGCTCGCCTCTTACAAGAGCGAGAAGGTTTACACCAACTGTATCCTGAAGCTGTGTGTAAGAGAAAAGCTTGTTGAGGACAATCTGTGGGATAGCGTCCTTTTTAAGCTCGATTACGATACGTACAGCGTGCTCCTTGTCAGACTCGTCACGGATAAAGTGGATACCGTCAACACGCTTTTCCTTTGCAAGCTGTGCGATATTTTCAACAAGACGAGCCTTGTTTACCATATAAGGAATTTCTGTAACTATAATGCAGGTTCTTCCCTTGATTTCTTCAATGGAAGTTCTTGCACGGAGAGTCAGCTTTCCCTTGCCTGTTGCATAAGCTGCACGGATACCTGCACGTCCCATAATAATACCGCCTGTCGGGAAGTCAGGACCCTTTACGTGCTCCATAAGCTCTTCGTTGGTAATATCCGCATTTGCAATCATAGCATTGATTGCACTGACAACCTCGTTGAGATTGTGCGGAGGAATATTTGTAGCCA
Source organism: uncultured Clostridia bacterium (assembly GCA_937891895.1). Lineage (GTDB taxonomy): Bacteria > Bacillota > Clostridia > Oscillospirales > Ruminococcaceae > RGIG8773. Next base: position 2,745 of record CALATN010000222.1, on the reverse strand, counting down.
TACCAACAGCGATACCCACAGAACCGTTTACCAGAATATTCGGGAAACGGGACGGAAGAACCTCAGGTTCTTTCAATGTATCGTCATAGTTGGAGGTGTAAGGAATGGTATCCTTGTTGATATCAGCAAGCATTTCAGCGGAGATTTTCGCCATTCTTGCTTCTGTGTAACGGTAAGCAGCAGGCGGGTCGCCGTCCATAGAACCGAAGTTACCGTGACCGTCAACGAGAGGATAACGCAGTGAGAAGTCCTGCGCAAGACGTACCATAGCGTCATAAACGGAGGAGTCACCGTGCGGATGGTATTTACCGAGAACCTCACCGACAGAGTACGCACACTTTTTATATGGCTTATCAGCGGTATTTCCCGTATCGTTCATTGTGTAAAGAATACGTCTGTGAACAGGCTTCAGACCGTCACGGACATCAGGCAAGGCTCTTGCCACGATTACCGACATCGAATATTCGAGGAAGGATTTCTTCATCTCATTTTCGATATCGACATTGATTATTTTTGTGTTTTCGTCGTTATACAAACTTAACAACTCCCTTTTACGAGTTTGGAGAGTGAAGTGTGGAGTGTGGAGTTATTACTAACCTACACTTTACTTTGTTCCACATAGAACATTTTTCACTACATCTCTACATTAAAATGCTTTGTATCTTATTCCCATTATAACCGAAAGCTTTTCACGGATTTTCTGGACTTCGTCCTCTGTGAAAGCGGATTTCGGGATAATAAACACGTAAGATTTATTTACTACAAGTATAAACATATCATCTTTATCCAATAAGTCAACTATTGGCTGGTCAAGATGAATAATTGTAGCAGGAATTTCTTCCGCTTCCTTTTCGCCGTAGATTGCAATATCAGCTTCGGTCTGAACATTTGACTCGGTTGTTTCAGCTGTTTCGTCAGCTTTTTCAATCTCAACAATATCACTCTGGAAATTTACGGTTGAAATTTTCACCTTGTCGGTATAGAATTCAGCCTCGTACTCCGTACCGCTTATGGAATCAAGCCCCTTGCGGAGATTTTTGCTGTTTGTGATTGGTTGGCTGATGAAATAAATTGTAACGCAAAGCGCAATCATCAGACAAAGTATAGGCATCTTACCGCCTGGGTCGGACATAATCATCATTATTGATGAAGCAATAGCAAGCGCCGCAAGCAGCAGTCTTGGGATAAGTGATTTCACCACATATTTTTTCTGGAAAACCTTATACCCTTTCAAAATCTGGTCAGCGTTGCTTTCGTACTTTCCTTTCGCAAGGAACTCGCCCTCGGGTGCGGAAAAGTTTTCGTCGCCCTCGCTGAACATTTCTTTGAGTATGCTCATTTTTTACTCCTTTGCTAAATAATTTTCGAGAAATGGTGTGTCATTGAAAATCTCTTCTCTAATTATATAATCAGGAATTTTTACTTCTTCAAGACTCACACAATCTGCAAATGCCCAATCTTCAATTTTAAAATTAACGTCGGGTATTTCTACACTTTTGAGATTTTCACAATAACTGAAAGCATATTCTCCTATATATTTTATATTAACAGGAATTTTTACGTTTTTCAGACTCTTACATTCATAGAAAGCACCTTTATTTATTGTAATCAGGCTTTCAGGCAATTCTATGCTTTCAAGGTTTGTGCAACCGTGAAATGCCATTTCTCCGATTGATTCTAAATTTTCTGAAAAATCTATATTTTTCAGATTTTCGCATTTTTCAAATGCTGTTTCACCAATTGAAATTACGCTGTCAGAAATTTCTATACTCTCAAGGCTTGTGCAGTTATAAAAAGCATTTTCTCCGATTTCTGTTACATTTTCAGGTATTTTAATATTTTTAAGACTTAAACAATAACTGAATGTACCATAATCAATTGAATTTATATTGTCAGGAAGTTCAATACTTTCAAGGCTTGAACAACCCATAAATGCACCACCGCTAATGGTTGTTACACTATCAGGTATTTTTATATTTTCAAGACTTACGCAACAATAAAATGCCATTTCTCCAATTGAAGTTACACTACTTGGAATTTCTATACTTTTAATATATGAACCGCTCAGAAAAGTGTCTTTACCAATCGAAGCAACAGCCTTCCCGTCAATCTCACTTGGAATTACAACTTCTGTAGCATCACCTGTATATTTTGTAATTTCAATATAGGTTTCATATTCGTCATAGATGTAACCGTCTTTTTCAAGCTGTGCATTAAGAAGCTTTTCTTCGGCAATTGTTTCCGCTGTTGTTTCTGTCTTTTCTTCAACTGCTGTTTCGGAAATACTTTCCGCTGCTTCGGTAACTTCAATTTTGTTATCTGTATTGTTTCCGCAAGCTGTCATACCAACCGCAACAGCAAGCACAGCTATTATTGAAACGATTTTTTTCATCTGTCGCTCCTTGTTTATGATTTTAAAATAAAGTTTATTTTGTAAGGATAGAAACGCAGCAGCAAAGCTGCTGTCAAGGATTTTCTCTCTAAAACAAATGCAAGCATATGTTTCAGAAAATCCCTCTTTTGAAGCAATCGCTTCAAAATTCACCCTTTAGATGCGCTTCTAAGGCGCGTTCTGCGAAAAACAAAAGTTAGCTTTTGTTTCCAAGTTTTGCTGCGCAAAACATTGGCGCAAGCAGGATTTCGCTCTCCTGCTCAAAACAAACAAGTTTGTTTGCGATTCAGGGGCGTTGCCCCTAAAAACCCCCCCAAAGGGTGCGCACACCCTTTGGAAACCCATTATTTTGG
>CALATN010000221.1 GCA_937891895.1 uncultured Clostridia bacterium | reverse complement strand
TGTTTCGAAAACATATCAAATTTACCACAATTGACCCGCTGTTTATTACAGCAGGTCAATCATAATGTATATATTTTAATTAGTGACAGCCACCGCATGTAGAGCAGCTTCCACCGCAGCTATGTGGCTCTTCTGTAGGACATGTTTCAGGATCTTCGCCGTTTGCAGAATATGTGATAACCATATTGATCTGGTTAAGCATAATATCCATTGCGTTCTTAGCTTCATTGTAAGCTGCCATATTTGGATTGGCCATAATTGTTCCGTAAAGATTTTTGATTTCGTCATCAAGAGCTGTAAGCTTTTCAGCACTACGGTTTTCCTTGCCCATTTCAGCGTTGAGTTCAATTCTCTTCATCTGAAATTCGTTAATGAGCTGCTGGAGAGCTGAATCGTTATCATTAGCTTCCTTAGCCTTGCAGTATGCAGCATATCTTTCGTCTGCCTGAATCATTTTACCAAGTTCTCTTGCCTTATCAATTACATTCATTTTTATTTACTCCTTTATTTCAATTTATTATTTCACCTTGCAAAGCCCAATTAAAGGCTTTAGTGATTTTTACCTTTTTCCTCTGCCCAATGATATTCTCATCAGATTTGGCTTCGACGATTATAAATTCATCGCTTTTTCCATTATACCAACCGTTGTTCTTGCTTTCTGAATCAAACAAAACATCAAGAGTCCTGCCTTCAAAGCGTTTGAAAAAATCACTGGATATTTCACGCTGAACCTCAAGCAATTCTCTCATCCATTTGCTTTTATCCTCATCAGAGGTCTTATCATCAATAAGAGCAGCTTTTGTTCCTGTACGTTTGGAATAGATAAATGAAAAGACATTGTCATACTTGACTTTACGCATAACATCAAGCGTACCCTTGAAATCTTCATATGTTTCATTCGGGAAACCTACAATTACATCAGTACTGAATGAAAAATCCGGAATGCGGCTTCTTGCATAGTTGACAATCTCCATATACTTTTCAACCGTGTAACGTCTGTTCATTGCCTCAAGAATGCGATTGCTTCCCGACTGTAACGGAAGGTGCAGATGCTTGCATATCTTATCACAATCAATTATTGTATCAATAAATTCCTTTGTGGCATCCTTGGGGTGTGGTGACATAAATCGGATTTTAAAATCACCCTCTATTTCATTTATCATACGCAAAAGTTCAGAAAAGTTTACAGGCTTATCAAGTGTCTTGCCATAGGAATTGACATTCTGTCCCAACAACATAATTTCTTTATATCCTGCATCTGCAAGTTCTTTCACTTCTTTAAGTATAGCTTCAGGCTTTCTGCTTCGTTCTCTGCCTCGTACATACGGAACAATACAATATGAGCAAAAATTGTTACAGCCATACATAACAGGAACACCTGCTTTGAAGTTCCCGCTTCTGACTGCATTTATATCTTCCGGAATAACTGCATTGTATTCTGTTATATCGACAGCTGTTTTTTTCTCAATAAGAACATCGTAAAGAAGCTTTGGTAATTCTTTCATAGCAAACGTACCAAAAATCAAGTCAACCTGTTTATAGGTCTTCTTTATTTTTTCAACAACGTGCTCCTGCTGAGCCATACAGCCGCATAAACCTATTATTAAATCCGGCTTCCGTTCTTTAAGATGCTTGAGATTACCTATCAACCCATATATTTTAAGCTCAGCATTTTCACGTACAGCACATGTATTATAGATTATAAGATCAGCTGATGAAATATCAGATGTAATTCCATATCCTATTTTTGTAAGCAATCCAAGTATTTTTTCACCATCACTTACATTCTGTTGACACCCGAAGCTGTGAAGGTAACAAAGCGGAGGTGTATCTTTTTCAGCAAGAATTTTCTTGACTTTATTTCTATAATCAGTCACTTGACTGCGCTCCTTTTTTATTACAGCAATATTCTTTATTATTATATCACTTTTCTTACACAATTGCAAGAATTTTAATACACTTTTTCACAGCCATCAAATAAGATTTTTACTTCTGTCGGTACAAGTGAACCATAATTTTGAAATTCAGCATATAGCTTGTTTTCGTATTCAAAAACAAGAATTTCATTATTCGGGTTATCTATATCAACATATTTTGTGGAAACAACATATTCCTTTGAATTCATATTATCTGTATATGGATGAAACTCATTGTCAACATCTTCGACAGCATTACCATACTCAAAAAGAATTGACTTTTCAGCAAATGATTCAATATCATCAAAACCGGAAAAAAGTATTGACACCTTGTATCTTGATTCATCTCTTTCCAATTCCGAATAAAGGTATTCAAGTTCATATTCCTGTGAAATATTTGCAAATTCATATTGCATACTGACAAGCTCTTCCGATGAATTTTCAAAAGTTCTATAGGTATAATATGGACGATTTATCATAGAAATTATTCCCTTACCTCCAAAATATATTACGCAGAAGAGCGCTATGGAAATAATTGTATACAAAGCAGATTGCTGTTTGGTGTACTTCGGGGTGTAGATATTTTCCATCTGTTGTTCAGTATTTTCGTTGATATTTTCATTTTCTTTCATCTGTTCAAATTGCTCCTTTCAGCACTATGATATTTATAGAATATCACGAATTTTTTTTTTGGTCAAGTTTATAGTGCATTTTTTCATAAATTATGTTATAATTGTTTCAATAAGTATAGGAAGGAATTTTAAATGAAATACAAAATAAATTGGGATGGAGCAGACGGTGTTTTTGCTGTACCAGATAATATTGTTGAATCACTTAAACTTGCCAACGGTAAAGCCATAAAGGTTATTCTTTATATATTAAAAAATAAAATCACCGATATTGATTATAATAATATTGCTTCAGCTGTCGGAGTAACCGACGAAGATGTTGAGGATGCTTTATCATTTTGGCAGCAAATTGGCATTATTTATGCTGACGGAAATAAACCTGTTGAAATTATTAAGGAAAAAGTCAGTGTATCTGTACCTGAACCATTGAATTCCCAACATCGTTCCAAAGAAAAAGCTACTAAAATGCTTTCACCTGCTGAAATTGCGGAACATGTTGAAAAAAATGAGAACATAAGAGTTATTTTTGATTCTGCTGAAGTTACACTTGGCAGAATTCTTACATACACAGACCAGCGTACATTGATTTGGCTTCATGAATACTATGGTTTTTCTCCTGATATTCTGATGATGATTATGGATTTTGCAGCAAATGAAAATAAAGCAACAATAGGCTTTATTGAAAAAATTGCAACATCATGGCACGAAAACGGAATTACCACTCACGAACTTGCTCAACGTGAAATAATTCAGCTAAAAAATTTCTATTCATTAGCAGGACAGGTTACTTCAAAGCTTGGTCTTAACAGAACACTAACACCGACAGAGCGAAAATTTGTCAATCAATGGGCAGAAAAAAATATTGCTATTGACCTTATTATTCTTGCTTATGAGAGAACTGTTGATACAATCGGAAAGGTAAAATTCAGTTATATGAATACTATTCTGCTTGATTGGTACGACAAGGGATGTGCTACACCAAAGGATGTAAAATTACTTGAAAAGAAATATCAATCTACACAAAAAGCAACAAAAACAAATACTGAAGACCATTCTTATGATATTGATCTGATGTTTGAACACGCAATGAATACAACGCCGAAACTAAAAAAATAAAACGAAAGGACTTTTGTAAAGTATGGCATTTGACAAATACATATATGACAAGGCCGAAAATGAAATAAAGCAACGACGTTTCAATGCAGAAAACCGTCTTAATCAACGAATTGATGAAATCAATACTGCTGTTCCTGAAATAAAAGAAATATCAAATGTTATTGCTCAGACAAGTATTGAGTTATCAAAACTTATTATACGTAAAGAGGGTAATTTTTTCGAAAGCTTCAATAAAATCAAGAATCAGAATTTACAAGGACAGGCAGCAATCAAAAAGCTTCTTGTACAAAATAATTATCCCGAAAATTATCTTGATCCCGTATATACTTGTGAAAAATGCAAAGATAAGGGTTATTGGAATGGTGAAAGATGCTCTTGTTTCAATAAACTTCTTACAAAATATGCTGTAGAGCGGCTTAATTCGGAGGCTAATATGCCTGATTGCGATTTTGAACATTTTTCACTTGATTATTATAGGGGGATAACTACAAACAGTTGTCCTGATTGTTATAAAAAAATGTCAGAAAATCTTGACTTCTGCAAGGACTATGCTAATAATTTTACACTTAATTCCGAAAGTCTCTTTTTAATAGGTCAGACAGGTATAGGAAAAACACATATGTCCCTTTCAATTGCAAAGGAAGTTTCTGCCAAAGGCTATACGGTCGCTTATGGTTCATTGATGAATTATATGCGAATTATTGAAAAAGAACATTTCAATCGTTCATCAAATAATGAAAATGATACTCTTCAGATACTAATAAGTTCAGATTTACTTATTCTTGATGACCTTGGCTCAGAATTCCAGACAAGCTTCTCAGAAGCAACCTTATACAATATTCTTAATTCAAGAATAAATCTTGGCTTACCTACTATTATCAGCAGTAATCTTTCCGGCAAGGATTTGCAGCAAAAATATAATGACAGAATTGTTTCGAGACTTTTAAGCGTATATAAATTATTACTTTTTGTAGGCCAGGATATCAGACAACTTAAAAGATTACAGAATAAATTTTAAAATATTTTATTTTTTGCAAAAAATATGTTGATTTTTTCGGTATAATGTTGTATAATTATACTAAAATCCAGGAAGGAGTTTTCCTATGAATACTAATATTTTGCTCGAAAGTGGTACAAATGAACTTGAACTGCTTGAATTTCAGGTTGGTGACAGTAATTTTGGCATCAATATTTCCAAGGTTGTTGAAATTATGATAAATCAGGAGGTTACTCCTGTACCAAACTCCCCTGATGAAGTGGAAGGTGTTTTTATTCCACGTGATAAGCTTATTTCTGTTATTGATTTACATAAGGTGGTCAATGCTCCTCGTAAGAAAACAGGGAAAGAAATTTTCATTATATGTGAATTCAACCGTATGCATGTTGCTTTCCATGTAACAAAGGTTAAAGGTATTCAACGTATTTCTTGGTCTGACATTTCTGACCCTCCTTCTGTTGCAAACGGAAATGGCACCGATGCAGTCGGACTTGCTACCGGTGTTGCTAAGATAAATGACAGGATTATTATCATTATGGACTTTGAGAAGATTGTTTCTACACTTAACCGCGATGCAGGTCTTGATGTTAATGGTCTTGATAAGCTTTCTCGTCCATCTGCCGCTGTAGGCAATAAGCATATTGTTGTTGCTGATGACTCTAAGTTCCTGAATAAAATGATTACTGATTCCCTTAGCAGTATTGGTTTTCATAATATTATTTCATTCAGCAATGGTCAGGATGCTTGGGATTATGTACAGTCCTTCCGTGAAAAAGGTGATAATATCAATGATTATATCGCTTGTGTTATCAGTGATATCGAAATGCCTAAGATGGATGGTCACAGACTTACCAAACTTATTAAAGATGATAAGATATTCCGTAAAATTCCAGTTCTTCTCTTCTCTTCTCTCATAAATGAACAAATGATCGCAAAGGGTAAGAGTGTTGGGGCTGACGGTCAGTTCTCCAAACCTCAGATTAAAGAACTTATCAGTTATCTTACACAGATTTTGTCATAAAATAGCATTTAGCTTGTCCCCTGAATTATTCAGGGGACTTTTTTTATTCATTTTGCCGAATATATACTTTGTCCTATAATCGACATTTTTTTTTGATGTATGTAGTTATAATTTAATTACAAACTTTATTTCAGTGATGTGATTAAATGTACATATATATAGATATTTTGCTGATTACAAACATTTATACAAATTATTTTTTATTAAAAACAACTTCAAAGCTTGTGCATAGTCCTTTACGCAATTCAAAATGTATTATTGCTGCTTTGGTAGGAAGTTTATTTTCGCTTATTATTCTACTTCCGCAGCTAAATACAGCGATGCTTTTATTATTACGTATTTTATTTGCTGCTGTTATGATAATGGTTTCTTTCAGCGGTAAAAGATTACGTGAAATATATCGTATCGGATTAGTTTTCTTTTTCGTAAGCTTTGTTTTTGCAGGAATTGAATATGGGATTACAGTGTTATTTAACGATAAAAATATGTTGTGGCACAATTCAACATTATACGTAAATATTTCATTGTCAACACTCATTATTTCAACATTACTGTCATATGTAGTAATTTCTTTATTCCGACATTATCTTGATGGAACAAATGCTGGTGATTACAAATATAAAATAATAATTTCATATAAAGGAAAAAGCGTTGTATTGGATGCAGTCGGTGATACTTGTAATAATCTTACAGATGTTTTTACAGGTAAACCGGTTGTAGTTTGCAGTAAGGACAGTTTGACTGAATTATTTGATGAAATAGAAATAAACAATATTTTAGAAAATAAAATACCTGCATTTATTGAGGGATGGAAATATATTCCTTTTTCTACAATTCATTCTGAGGGAATACTTCCTGTTTTTAAACCATCAAACACAATTATAAAATGTACTGAAAAAAATATAAATAAAACAGCAGATGTATACATAGGTGTTGTTGACAGAAATATGGAAAATGCAATATTCAATCCTAAGTTACTATAATATGAAAGGAAATGATTGAAATGGTCTGTAACTCAAAAATTCTGGATATAATAAAAATATATTTATTCAGAAAACATATACGTGATATATTTTATATAAACGGTCCTGAAACACTTCCTGCCCCGCTTTCACGGACACAAGAGGAAGAAACTTTTCAGCTTCTTGAAATAAATGAAGAAAAAGCACGTCAGACACTTATTACCCATAATCTTCGTCTTGTAGTGTATATTGCAAAAAAGTTTGAATCAACAGGAATAGGACTTGAAGACCTTATTTCAATTGGTACAATCGGACTTATAAAAGCAGTAAAAACTTTTTGTCCAAGTAAAAATATAAAGCTTGCAACATATGCATCACGTTGTATTGAAAACGAAATACTTATGTTTCTGCGAAAAACAAATCAGCAAAAAAATGAAATTTCAATTGATGAACCTCTTAACGTTGATTGGGACGGAAATGAATTATTGTTATCTGACATTCTGGGAACTGATGATGATACTGTGAACAGTAATATTGAAAGTGAGGCTGAAAAAACAGTACTGAGGGATGCCGTTGAAAAGTTGCCTGAACGTGAAAGGTGTATTATGAAAATGCGTTTTGGTCTAATTGATGGTAAAGAAAAAACTCAAAAGGAGGTTGCTGATATTATCGGAATATCTCAGTCCTATATTTCAAGACTTGAAAAAAGAATTATAAAAAAGCTTCGAAAAGAGCTTGAAAAAGTAATAACATAAATTCCAATATTTGTTCAGGTTTATCAATGAATATTAAAAACAGCTTCTGACAATAATCTTAACAAGATTATCAGCAGGAGCTGTTTTTATGTATTATAATAAAGTTGATATAAGTGGTGTTGATACATCAAAGCTTGTTGTATTGAAAGAAAATGAAAAAATGGAACTTCTCAAATTATCAAAAAAAGGAGATAAAAAGGCTCGGCAAAAGCTTATAAACGGAAATTTAAGGCTTGTTCTAAGTGTTATACAAAAATTTATAGGACGAGGAGAAAATGCTGATGATTTATTTCAGGTAGGTTGTATTGGTCTTATAAAAGCTATTGATAATTTTAATACAGAACTTGATGTCAGATTTTCAACATATGCAGTACCAATGATTTGCGGAGAAGTAAGAAGATATATGCGTGATAATAATCCTATCCGTGTAAGCAGATCATTACGTGATATTGCATATAAGGCAATGCAAGCCAAGGAACAATTGATTAACAAAAATCATAATGAACCGACAATCAAAGAAATATCCGAAATGATTGGCGTCAAGGAATCAGATGTTGTTCTTGCACTTGAAAGTATAACTGCACCTGTTTCATTGTATGAGCCTGTTTATTCAGATGCAGGAGATACTTTATATGTTCTTGACCAAGTAGGCGATAAAAATGATGATACAAACTGGATTGATGAAATATCACTAAAAGAAGCTATTCACTTATTACAACCGAGGGAGAAGAATATTCTTTATATGCGTTTTTTTCTCGGTAAGACACAAGTGGAAGTTGCTGATGAAATCGGAATATCGCAGGCGCAGGTTTCAAGACTTGAAAAGAATACTCTATTGAAAATCAAGGGGAAAATATAAAAAACGGAAGAGTGAAACTCTTCCGTTTTTTTATAATTCCATTCTCATTTCTGTGTTTCCACGCTCAATAAACCCTTTTTTTAAATAAACATGTTTTCCCATATCTGTTGCGGAGAGGTCAATACAAGTTATTCCTTCGGATTTGGCATCAGAAATAAGTTTATCAAGAATTTGAGATGCTATGCCAAGTCTGCGATATTCTGTAACAGTATACACATTCATAAGATAACAGGTACTACCACTAAGAAAATGAACGCTTGCCGGTTTTTCAAGACGAACCATAAAAATTACAGAAACAGGAACTCCATTATCCTCGGCAATATATGCTGTAAAATCTTTTTCAATATGATTCTCAAAATATACAGGCAGTTGTGAATTAAGAGCATTTTTTTGTTTTTCTGAAAGTGTCCCTTCCACATCTGTCATATACATAAATCGAAAATCAACAAGTGTTGAAATATCGCTTTTATTGGCTGTTCTGATAATAATATTCATTAAAAGATATCCTTTTTCTTTTTAATATAACGCATAATTAGGATTGTAATGGAAAGAATAACACATACAAGCATAAATATCGGAACAAGCCATTTATTCTTTGTTTCTTCCTGTGTAGATTTAAGATCTGTCCATAAATCCTGCATTTTCTGATTTGCTTCATCAGAAAGATTACGGAAAACAGTTGTATTGGACATAAGATATTCGTCCGAAAGATATGAAATACCATCATTCTTTGTTTCATCATCAAGCATTTCATATGCAGCTGTATTTGGAGTAGAATAACCTACATAATATGTATTGGAATATGCAATATCAGGCTCACAAAGGAAGTTAATATACATTTCAGCCGCTTCCTTTTGTTTTGCACCCTTAGGTATACATATACCATCAATAAAGAGATTAGTTCCACTTTCAGGTATTACGAAGCCCAAATCTTCGAATTCAGCCATAAGTGTAACAGCGTCACCTGCATAATATGGTGCAATAAGAGCTTCACCTGCACCCATTTTATCAAAAATTTCGTCCATTACATAAGCCTGTACAACTTTTTTCTGCTCCTTCAAAAGTTCAGCAGCTTCTTCAAGTTCTTTCTCATCTTCTGTATTAAGAGAATAACCAAGACGAAGTTCTGCAATTGCAAACGCATCACGAGGGTTATCAAACATAAGAATTCTATCAGCGTAGTCCTCATTCCAGAGGATGTCCCAGTCAATATTTTCTTCTTCAATAAGAGTTGTATCGTAAATAATACCAACAGTACCCCAGAAATATGGAACAGAATACTCATTTTCAGGGTCAAATGCCTGATTTTTATATGCTTCACCAATGTATTTGTAATTTGGAATATTATTCAAGTCCAATGGTTGAATAATATCCTCTTTAATCATACGGGAAATCATATAGTCAGAAGGTATAATAATATCATAGCTTGCTCCGCCACCTTTAAGCTTTGCATAAAGCTCTTCGTTGGTTGCATAGTTGGTGTAATTTACTTTGATACCTGTAAGCTTTGTAAATTCCGCATTTACGTTAAGTGTACCTTCATCTGAACCGTCAGAAATATATTCACCCCAGTTGTAGACGTTAATACTAATATCGTCGTCATAAAAGCGCTTATAATATTCTTCATCTTCAATGGTAAGAGTCTGTACTTCAATTTCTTCCTCTTCAATTTCTTCAACTTCGGAGGAACAGCCTGTTAACAGACTTCCACACATTATGATTGCCAAAACTGTTATTACAAATCTTCTGTTCAGAAACTTTCTCAAACCCTCTCCCCCTTTATCCTAACCTTATTATTCTCGCTTTTTCTTTCAATAACATTTTTAAGCACAAGCACAATTACAACAACAAGGAAGATAATTGTTGACAAAGCATTTATTTCCGGGCTTACTTTACGTCTTGTCATAGAATAAATTGTTACAGGAAGAGTCTGAGAATCTGAGCCGCTTGTGAAGTAACTGATAATAAAATCATCAAGTGAGAATGTAAATGACATCATAAAGCCAGACAACACACCGGGCATTATTTCAGGAAGAACAACCTTAAAGAAAGCCTGTCGTGAGTTACACCCCAAATCCTGAGCTGCTTCATAGAGAAACGGATCCATCTGACGGAATTTAGGCATTACATTAAGAATAACATAAGGTACACTGAATGTAATATGTGCGATAAGCAATGTCCAGAAGCCAAACTCAAAGTTCATTCTTGCTGCAAAGAACACAAAAAGGAGCATAAGAGAGACACCTGTTACAATTTCAGGATTGATAATCGGGAAATTAGTAATATTCATTACTATTGCTTTCGGTATTTTCTTCATATTATTGATACCAATCGCTGCAGCTGTACCGAGAATTGTTGCTGTTATGGACGCAATTACAGCGATAATAATCGTATTCCACAGTGACTCCATAATAATTTCATTACGGAAAAGCTTAAGGTACCAATCAAAAGTAAAGCCTGACATTACAGTACGACTTTTGGTTGTGTTGAAAGAGAATACAATCAGCACAAAAATTGGCACATAAAGGAAGAAAAGGACAAGTCCAAGATATATTTTACTTAATTTTTTCATCGTGCACTCCCCTTTCTTACAGCAATACTGCGCCGTCGTCGTTGTCAAACTGATTCATAATTGTCATAATCAAAAGTATGATAACCATAAGTACAAGTGAGATTGCCGCACCAAGATTTACGTTATACGCATTACCAAGGAACTGCATTTCAATAAGGTCACCGATAAGAAGGTTACCGCCGCCGCCGAGCATTCTTGAAATAATGAATGTACTGATTGCAGGGACAAAAACCATTGTTATCCCTGACATTACTCCTGGGAGACTGAGTGGAAATACAACACGGAGAATAGTTTTCCAAGGGTTACAGCCAAGGTCAGAAGCTGCTTCAATAACACTTTTATCAATTTTAACCATTACAGAATAAAGCGGTAAAATCATATATGGCAGATAGTTGTATACCATACCGAGAACAACTGCACCTTCCGTATTAAGCATTTTGAATGGGCCAAGACCAATAAAGCCGAGAATAGTATTGATGATACCATTATTACCGAGCATAGTCATCCAAGCATATGTTCTGAGCAGGAAGTTCATCCACATTGGAAGCATAACTATCATCAGCATTGTACTTTGAACGTTCTTGCTGAAACCTGTTAAAATATATGCAAGAGGATATGAAATAACAAGACAGATTACTGTAGCAATTGCTGCAAGCCAGATTGAACGTATGAAAATCTGCGAATACTGTGCAACATCAGCTACATAGTCAAGTGTAAAGTTGCCATCCTTGTCAGTGAATGCAAAATATCCGACCATAATAAGCGGTACAAGGATAAATACAAACATCCACACAAGATAAGGTGCAGCAATAAGCTTATTTTTCATCAGGCACTTCCTCCTCAGGCTTTTCAGTTTCCTTGAGTTTGTGCATGATGTGGATATCATCAGGACCAAATGACAGACCTACAGAAGCGCCCTTATCAGCTGCCTTTGTGGAATGTACTATCCAGCGGTAATCGTATGCGTCGATAAGCATTTCGTAGTGAACACCCTTGAAGATAACTGATTCAACTACTCCGCAAAGCTTTGCCTGCTCAGGCGGTACGATTGTGATATCCTCAGGACGAATTACAACATCAACAGGTGTATTTTCGCCAAAGCCACCATCAACACAATCAAATTCCCTGCCGCTGATTTCAACAAGCTTGTCCTTAATCATAAGACCATTGAGGATATTACTTTCACCGATAAAGTCGGCTACAAAAGCATTCTCTGGTTCATTGTAGATATCAACAGGAGAACCGATCTGCTGAATTACGCCGCCGTTCATTACAACAACAGTATCACTCATTGTGAGGGCTTCTTCCTGGTCATGGGTTACATATATAAATGTAATTTCAAGCTGCTGCTGGATACGCTTCAGCTCAATCTGCATTTCCTTGCGGAGTTTGAGGTCAAGTGCACCGAGCGGTTCGTCAAGCAATAACACCTTTGGGTGGTTAACAAGAGCACGAGCAATTGCAACACGCTGCTGCTGACCGCCTGATAGACGCTGTACAGAACGCTTTTCAAAGCCTACAAGGTTAACAAGCTTGAGCATTTCAGCTACACGCTTATTTATTTCTTTTTCAGGAACTTTCTGAACACGGAGTCCAAAAGCTATATTTTCATATACATTAAGATGCGGGAAAAGTGCATATCTCTGGAAAACAGTATTTACGTTACGCTTATATGGCGGAAGTCCATTGATTTCCTTTCCGTCAAACATAACTGTACCGCTGTCAGGGGTAATAAAACCGCCGATAATACGAAGTGTAGTTGTTTTACCACAGCCGGAAGGACCAAGAAGAGTTACAAACTCTTTATCCTTAATATTAAGATTGATTTTGTCAAGTATTCTTTCTCCGTCAAATTCAACCACAATATCCTTTAATTCTACAATATTGTTCAATTCCCCAGCTTCCTTTCATATCTTAATTTGTATTAAAGACATACAACTTATACTTTAACCTATTATAGCAAAAAAGTCAATATATTTATATGAATTTTTTCATATATCGACATAAATTTTACAGCAAAAACACCTCTGTATAATTACAGAGGTGTACAGTTACTTGACTTCATACATAATTCTCAAACGCTGAGCTTCATTTGCAGAAAAACCAAGTTTCTCGTAAAACGGCATTTTATCCGGTACAGCCGCAAGTTCAACGAATACGCTTGTTCCTTTTATACCATTATTGTTTATGTACTTCAGCAATTCATTGATAAGCATTCTGCCTGTTCCTTTACCCTGATATTCAGGACGGACAACCACATCTTTGATATAATAACACATTCCCATATCGCCAATCATTCTTGCCATTGCAATTGCTTTATCCCCGTCATAGATTGAAACTCTGAAAATAGTATGCTGCATTGCGAGCTTTGTTTGTTCCAAGGACGGTGCGCCGTCCCATACGCTTTCCCAAAGGGAGATAAATTCTTCAGCGGTGAGTTCGTTATGTTTAATCGTAAAATTTGTCATAATATCACATCCTTTGTATTTTATTAAGGACACTTCTGCTTTAGCAAAAGTGTCCCTTTAAAATTATTCTTCAAAAAATGCACTGAAAGCCTTATATGTCATATAAACGTCTGTCTTTGCAACTACTTCATAAGGAGCATGCATTGCAAGAACAGGTACGCCTACGTCAATTACGTCCATATTCATATTAGCAAGGTATGCGGCTACTGTTCCGCCGCCGCCAAGGTCTACCTTGCCCAACTCGCCTGTCTGCCAGATGATATCGTTCTTTTCCATAAGTGCACGGACTCTGCCCACAAACTCAGCAGAAGCGTCAGATGTTCCTGACTTACCTCTTGCGCCTGTGAACTTTGTTACTACAACGCCGTAGTTAAGGAATGCCGCATTTCTTCTTTCCACAACATCAGGGAAAGTCGGGTCGAATGCTGCATTAACGTCAGCAGAAAGGCACTCTGTATTTGAAATGAGAGTTCTGCCCTTTACGCCAAAGCTTTCTGCAAGGTCATAAAGGAAGTTTTCAAGATATGCGGAACAAAGTCCTGTATTACCGTCGCTGCCTGTTTCTTCCTTATCTGTAAGACATACAACAGCTGTCTTATTAACCTTGTCACAGCCGAGAATTGCTTCAAGTGCTGTATATGCACAGACTCTGTCATCGTGACCGTATGCACCGATAAGACTTCTGTCAAAGCCGATATCCTTAGCCTTGAATGCAGGTACCATTTCAAATTCAGCGGAAAGGAAGTCAGATTCAATCATACCGTATTTTTCGTTGAGAATAGAAAGGATATTCAGCTTTACATTTTCGCTGATATCATCATCACGGAATGGTCTTGAACCAACGATTACATTAAGTTCCTCACCCTTGATACCTTCGTTGAGAGTACGCTTAACCTGTTCCTGTGCAAGGTGAGGGAGAAGGTCGCTGATAAAGAATACAGGGTCATTTTCATCTTCACCGATACAAATTGTAACCTTTGTACCGTCCTTCTTTACAGCTACACCGTGGAGAGAGAGTGGAATTGTTGCCCACTGATACTTTTTAATACCGCCGTAATAGTGTGTCTTGAAGAGAGCAACCTCGTTATCTTCATAAAGTGGATTCTGCTTAAGGTCAATTCTTGGAGAGTCAATATGAGCAGCAGCGAGGTGAACACCATTTTCAATTGGTTCGTTACCGATTACAGCAAGAATAATTGCCTTACCACGGTTGTTATAGTAAACCTTATCCCCTGCTTTGAGTGCCATACCCTGCTTGTACTCAACAAAGCCTTCTTCTTTTGCACGTGCAATTGTTGTTACAACAGCTTCACGTTCAGTTTTAGCACTGTCAAGAAAGCTTTTGTAGCTTTCACAGAAATCATCGCAAGCAGCAATTTCTGCATCGGTCATAATAAGTCCGGTATGTTTGCGGTCCATAAAAAGCTTTTCTTTGAGGAGAGTAGCAGCAGATTTTTCTTTTGACATTTTAATCAATCCTTTCATTATTTATCTTGCTCATATAAATTTATATATGCTTCATATGCTTTCATTACTTTATTGACATAATGTGCAGTAGTTTCTGATGGAATATTGTCAAGTGTCTTTCCGTCTGAACTGTTTGCTTTATCCTTTAACCACTCATTTACACTTCCGCGCCCCGAATGATAAGCGGCAACAGCTGTTTCAACATCGTCGTATTCTTCATACAAAAGCATTATCAGATAACTTCCGTATTCAACATTATATTCGGGAGTATACATATCATCATAACTAATGTCACGTTCATCATCCATACGGAATTTAACCCATTCGAATGCATCTTCCATAAGCTGCATAAGACCCCGTGCACCTACATCAGATGTTGCATTCGGATCAAAATTACTTTCGGTTTTTATTACAGCATAAACCAAATATTTATCAATATCTGTTTCATAAGCAGCTTTTTCAACATATCTGCCATATTCAATCGGGTAAATATATTTCTTACAGATATTTTCAATATTAAATATTCCAACTACTACCGCACCTAAAAACAAAATCAGCAGAAAACTACCGAGTTTCTTCCGCATTATAATACTCCTTAATTTTCTCGGCAACTTCTTTTGCCTTTTCTATAAGTTCATCAACAGATTTATTGTTCTTAATTATAAAATCTGAATGATTGATAAAAAAGCGTTCTGTATGTTGTGAAGAAAAACGTCTTTTTATCTGTTCAGCAGTAATTCCATCACGTTTAGCTATTCTTGCTGTACGGTTTTTTTCAGTTGCTGTCACGCTAATAATAAGGTTGCAGAAATCATCTACACGGCTCTCAAAAAGTGTTGGTGCGTCAAGAAGAACATACTTACATTTTTCAGCACTTAACTTTTTTATTTTGTTCAGAATTTCACAAGTTATGTATGGGTAACTGATTGCATTGAGTTGTTTAAGCTTTTCTTTGTCGTTAAAAACAATATCAGCAAGTTTCTGCCTGTTGAGAGTACCGTCTTCTTGTAATATTTCATCTCCAAAACATTCAGTTAGTTCTGAAAGACAAGGCATTCCCTTTTTCATAATCTGACGAGCAATCTTATCAGCATTTATAATTGCAAACCCTTTTTCTTCAAAAACACGACAAACTGTAGTTTTTCCTGCGCCGCTTTGTCCTGTCAGACCAATAACAGCTATATCGGATGATTCGCACATTTTCGTTTGTGTCCCCTTCCACTGATTTTTACAACGTAATAATTTCAAATCCCGCAGAGCGAAGCAATCTGTTATATACAGCAAGGCCTACCCCATCTACAGATGGACAGCGAGCATAAACCTGCTTTGCTCCTATATCATCAAATTCCCGAAGAACCGCAAAAAATCTTGCAGCTTGTTCTTCAGAAGTATCTCCATAAGGTATACACGGAATTCTGCACTTATCTGCGTCACTGTCAAACGGCATAGCATAAATGCCATTCCCCCCCTGACTATTTACATAATCTATATACTGTTCACGAGTTCCGCTTATTATTGTGACATTTGCTTTTGGTGAATAATGTTTGTATTTCATTCCTGGAGAACGTACTTGTTCACCGTCAATAGCCGCCTCTGTAATATGTCTGTCGCAGATTACTTCTGCAAATTCCGATAGTTCATCTATTGAAACAAATCCCGGACGTAAAAGACGTATTTTGCCGTTTTCAAATGAAATAACTGTACTTTCAACACCTACGGGACAACTTCCACCATCAACAATAGCTGGAATTCTGCCATTCATATCATTCATAACGTGCATAGCTGTTGTAGGGCTTGGACTGCCTGAAAGATTTGCAGAAGGTGCAGCAAGAGCTTTTCCGCTTTCAAGTATAAGTTTTCTCGCAGCAGGATGATAAGGTATTCTTATTCCAACCGTATCAAGTCCTGCACTTGTTGCATTTGGAATTCTATCTCTTTTGGGTAAAACCATAGTAATCGGACCAGGGCAAAATTTTTCTGCAAGTTTATATGCAAGTTCAGGAACGCTATGAACATAATCCTCAAGCTGTGCAACATCTGCAATATGAACAATAAGAGGATTGTCCTGCGGTCTGCCTTTTGCTTCAAATATTCTTTTTACTGCTTCTTCATTCTCTGCGTCTGCAGCAAGTCCATATACGGTTTCTGTTGGTATTCCAACAACCGCACCTTCTGCAAGAAGCTTTGCAGCATATGCTATATCACGCTCAGATGTACTGAGCAGCTTTGTTTCATAGGTCATTTTACATCTCTTCCTGTTCAGACAATTTTGCAGCCTGGTCAGCGGTTGCAAGTGCATCTACTATTTCATCAATATTACCATTCAATATATATTCAAGGCGATAGATTGTAAGACCAATTCTATGATCAGTTACACGGCTTTCAGGAAAATTATAGGTTCTTATGCGTTCGGAACGATTACCTGTACCAACCTGTGATTTCCTTTCTGAAGCAATTTTATCATTCTGTTCCTGCTGAAGAGCTTCATATAGTCTTGAACGAAGGATTTTCATAGCTTTATCCTTATTCTTATGCTGGCTTCTTTCGTCCTGACATTCAACAACAACGCCTGTCGGCAGATGCGTAATTCTTACGGCAGATTCGGTTTTGTTAATATGCTGACCCCCTGCACCTGAAGCTCTGAAAACGTCAATCTTCAGATCAGTTGGCAAGATTTCAAGTTCAACTTCATCAGCTTCAACAAGTACAGCAACTGTTACAGTTGAAGTATGAATACGTCCCTGTGATTCAGTTTCAGGAACACGCTGAACACGGTGTACACCGCTTTCATATTTGAATCGTGAATACGCACCTTCACCTTCAATGCTGAAGCTGATTTCCTTAAAACCACCAAGTTCAGTTTCATTGGCATTGAGGATTTCGATTTTCCAGCGACGTGATTCTGCATACATTGAATACATACGATAAAGCGAGTTGGCAAAAAGTGATGCTTCTTCACCACCTGCACCGCCACGAATTTCAATAATAACGTTCTTATCATCATTAGGGTCTTTAGGAAGAAGTAAAATCTTCAATTCTTCGGAAAGAACTTCGATCTGCTCGCGGCTTTCATCAAATTCAAGCTGTGCAAGCTCCTTCATCTCCTTATCAAGTCCACCTTCATCAAGCAGTTCCTTGGCATCATCCATTATCTTTTTGCAATTGCAATACTCACGGTATTTTTCAATAACCGGAGTAAGGCTTTTATATTCCTTCATCAACGATGTGTAAAGCTTATTATCGCTGATAACAGCCATATCCATAAGCTTTTCACCAATTTCATTGTATTTTTGCTCTGTCATCTTTAATTTTTCAAACATTGTAACAGCTCCCTATTTTTATTTTTCACAGGACAAATCCGCTACAATTTATTCTCCTCGGAACGCTCTATGGACTTAATATTTTTTTCAATTTTGCTTCTGGGAATCATAAATTCACGTCCACATCCATCACAACGAAGTTTAAAATCCATACCTGAACGTAAAACAAACATACGCTGACTTCCGCATGGATGTTTCTTTTTCATAACCAGTATATCATTAGGACGAATATCCATAAAAACGCTCCTTTCATAAAATATCGAAATCAAATTTATTATACCACATTTTATATACTAAAGGCAATTATTTTCTGCAATATTTATGCAAATTTAAAACAAAATAGATTAAAAGCACATAAAATGTATGATAAAAAAAGCGTTTTGCACAAACTTTAAGGAGGAAATTCATGAAGATTACTGCACATTTCAATTCACCCGACAGTGCTGATTTTGCGGCGGGTGCAATAAAAAAAGCATTATCACCACTGACCAAAATTGAAACAGATTCTAAATTACTTGTAACTGATGATATTAGCACTAATATATTTCCTGTTTTCAATTTTACAAGCATAACTCCAACGTACTCAATTCCTGTATGTTACCACAACTACAGTAATTTATCTAATGACGACTGTATTCTTACTGTGATATGCAGAAAAGAAGAAGCTTCTGAAGCTATGCGAATTATTATAGGTTTCGGAGGCAGAAACATTACTAAAATTTAGAATAAAAAAAATATCTCCTGCATAAGATTGAAAAGCGGATACAATTTAAAAATCAAAAATCGGGAGGTATAAAATGAGAAATTACTATCCGGAAGGCGAAATTTTTTTTACGCCTGATAACCAGAACAGCATTAAAAATATTTTCTCATTACAGGAAGCTATGCTTCAGGAGAAAATTCTTGAAGCACGGGTTTCTTTGTGTGACAACGACCACAATCTTCATATTGATCTGCCGTGTGCAAAAGGAATTATTTATCGTGAAGAAGGTGCAATAGGAATTGCAGATGGAACAACAAAGGATATTGCACTGATAACTAAAGTTAATAAACCTGTCTGCTTTATTGTTACTGAAATAATTAAAGAAGATAACGGTAATTACATCGCATTACTTTCGAGAAAAAAAGTACAGGAAAAATGTTTGAATGAGTTTATCAATACGCTTTTGGCTGGAGATGTAATTCCTGCAAAGGTTACACATCTTGAACAATTCGGTGCTTTTGTAGATATAGGCTGCGGTATTCCTTCTCTTATTCCAATTGATGCAATTTCAATTTCGCGTATTTCTCACCCATCAGACCGTTTCCAAGCGGGACAGAATATTTTCGTTGTAATCAAAGATGTATGCAATGGACGTGTTTGGCTTTCTCATAAAGAATTACTTGGAACGTGGGAAGAAAACGCTTCAAAGTTCCACTACGGCGAAACCGTTTCGGGAATAATCCGAAGTGTTGAAGACTATGGCATTTTTGTTGAGCTTTCGCCAAATCTTGCGGGACTTGCCGAACCTAAAGAGGGTGTTGCTGTCGGTCAGCACGCAAGCGTATACATAAAAGCTCTCATTCCAGAAAAAATGAAAGTAAAGCTGATCATTGTCGATGTTTTCAGCGGAACACATATTCATCGTGCACCTGAATATTTCATAACCGAGGGGCATATTTCGCATTGGAGATATTCGTCGGATTTATCTCCTAAAGTGATTGAAAGCAGATTCGGGGATTGATTAAAAATGCCGTTGTGGTTGAGAAAACGCTTTACTTAGCGATTTCTTTGTCACAGCGGCGTTTTTTATTTGGTCAATTTAAAATGTTCAGCTAAAGCATTAAACATTTCTTCTCGTGTATCATTTTCAAAATCTGAACGCGTGTATGTAAAGAAGCCTGTATTGTTCCAATCAAGCTCTACAGGTGGATGATACAATGCCCACGAATTAAAATTTTTAAGAGTTGCATCAGGGTCTTTACAAAGCTTGATCTGTTCCATCATAAACTTTTTATCAGGGTCGTCACGGTCGAAAAAGCGTGTTGCACAAATATCAGGAGGGTCGCAAAGAAGTATTGCAACGTGGTTATAATCAGAAATTTCACGCAGTACATCAGGCGGAATATTTGTATCAACAATTACTTTCTTTCCGCTTGCAGCTAATTTAATCAATTCAAGAATTTCAATTTCTATACATTCTTGGGAAACGTGAGTTGTCCAATTGTAATGCTCTTCTGGAGTCATATTCAACCATTCTTCCCAGCCACTCATTGTATCGAAATAGCACAATCCCGGCTGTTTCCAACGGGAAAGTTTTTCACGGGGAAATACATCGTGATAATTTTCACCGCAGAATATCATATCATATCTTTCAGAAAGCATTTTTACCATAGTGGATTTACCTGCATAGCTGTGTCCGTTAATGAAATAGACATTTTGGAGATAATGCTTAATAAGGTTGTCACTGAATTGAATTTTCATATAAACGCTCCTTTCTTGCACACAAATAATTTGTTTATTTCTTTATTTTCTCCCAATACTGCTTAGCTATCTGTTCGGTTTTGTTATCAGCGAACTCATAATAAATCTTATCCTTTATCGGGTCAGGCAGATACTGCTGTTTAACATAATGATTAGGATAATCGTGGGGATAGAGATAGTGCTGTCCCACAACCTTTGCACCCTCGCCGTCAAAATGCTTATTCTGCAAATGGCGTGGAAAATCACCGCATTCTATATTCTGAACATCAGCAAGTGCAGAATTTATTGCACAATATGCGGAATTGGATTTTGGTGCTGTTGCAAGAAGAATTACTGCATTGGCAAGAGGAATTCGTGCTTCGGGGAGTCCTAACTGCATTGCACTATCAACACAGGCTTTGACTATTGGAATTGCCTGTGGATACGCAAGTCCAACATCCTCGGCGGCAATAACAAGCAGACGACGTGACAAGGAAATTATATCACCTGCTTCGATAAGACGTGCGGCATAGTGTATGGCGGCATTTTCATCTGAGCCACGAATGGATTTTTGCAATGCTGACAAAATATCGTAATGGGAGTCGCCGTCACGGTCGTAACGCATATTACTGCGTTGGGTGAGCGCTTCTGCGGTTTCCATTTTTATTACGATTTCGCCGTCTGTGCTTGCGGCGGAAAGAACACATAGTTCAGCTGTATTGATTGATTTGCGGACATCTCCCCCGCATCCTCTTGCGATATGCTCAACTACTCCCTTTGCAACTTTTACTTTTACACCAAGTTCGTCCGCAACAATTCGGAATGCACGGCTGATTGCTGGTGCGAGTTCTTCGGCTGTAATCGGTTTGAACTCGAAAACCGTTGAACGGCTGATAATTGCGTTGTAGACGTAAAAATACGGGTTTTCTGTTGTTGAAGCAATAAGAGTAATCTGTCCGTTTTCTATATATTCAAGCAAGGACTGCTGTTGTTTCTTGTTCAGGTACTGGATTTCGTCCAGATAAAGCAGGACTCCGTTCATTCCGTCGATTGTGTTTGTATCGGCGATAACGTCTTTTATATCGGAAATTGAAGCAGATGTGCCGTTGAGCTTGTGGAGCTTCATATTTGTATTTTCAGCAATAATTCGAGCAACGGTGGTTTTACCGATACCTGAACTGCCGTAGAAAATCATATTGGGGATTTTTCCGCTTTCGATTATTCGGCGAAGTGGCTTGCCTTCGCCAAGTATATGGGACTGACCTACTACGTCGTCAAGCGTTTTGGGGCGTATTCTGTCGGCAAGTGGGGCACTCATTTTATCACTTCCTTAATCAATTTGCAGTTATAATCAAGATAGTATGTATTACCAAGAAAATCACGGACAACTATTTCGTTTTCATTCATTTCAAAAGCATTTAAACCATCAATAGTAACAAATATATCCCTGCCCATAAATATATTAATCACGTTGAAATCATTATCAAGCTTTGCTATTTCCATTTCGCCATAAACTATATAACCATTTGAAACTTTATAAATGTCAAATGTAGTTTTCGATAAATCATACATAACTTTACGAAATACGACTTCCATTTTATCAACATCGATTTTATAAATAATATTTTCACACATTATAACAAGAAGATTATCTACAAATAATACATTCTCAGGATAAGAATAATATCCGCAAATCAGAAGGGCTGATTTATCGTCCATTATAATTGAAAAACTTTTATGATAATCATTCCAATGACAATTTTCGGGATTAAGTATAATATCATAGTTATGAACATTGTCTGTTGAATTAAGAGAATAATCGGTATCTTCTGAAACTTCAATATAGAATGGTGCATTGATTACTATCATAATATCACTTCCCATAAATAAACAAGGGGCAAGAGACATAGCGCCTCTTGCCTCTGTTTTGCAACAATGTTATTCAATTACTCATAAAGAGGATACTTAGCACAGATTTCATTTACGCCTGCACGGATTTCGTCAGCCTTGTTTTCAAAATCTGTTGCGCAGAGGTAGATG
Source organism: uncultured Clostridia bacterium (assembly GCA_937891895.1). Taxonomy (GTDB): domain Bacteria; phylum Bacillota; class Clostridia; order Oscillospirales; family Ruminococcaceae; genus RGIG8773. The sequence goes on along the minus strand of CALATN010000221.1, from coordinate 580 downwards.
TATTCTGCAATCTTGTCCATTTCTTCAACGCCGAGACCTCTTGTTGTAACAGCTGGTGTACCAATTCTGATACCGCTTGTTACGAAAGGCTTTTCAGGGTCGTTGTGGATAGCGTTCTTGTTAACTGTGATATAAACCTCATCAAGACGGTGTTCAAGTTCCTTACCTGTGATATTGAAAGGACGGAGGTCAACGAGCATAAGGTGGTTATCTGTACCGCCTGATACGAGGTTGAAGCCTCTCTTAAGGAGACCTTCAGCGAGTGCCTTAGCGTTCTCAACAACCTTCTTGCCGTATTCCTGGAATTCAGGCTTGAGAGCTTCACCGAAGCAAACTGCCTTACCAGCAATTGTATGCATAAGAGGACCGCCCTGTGTACCCGGGAAGATAGCGGAGTTAATCTTCTTTGCGAGTTCCTCGCTGTTTGTGAGGATGAGACCGCCTCTTGGACCACGGAGAGTCTTGTGAGTTGTTGTTGTTACGATATCAGCATATGGCACTGGGGACTGGTGCTGACCAGCAGCAACAAGACCTGCAATGTGAGCCATATCTACCATAAGTACTGCGCCTACTTCGTCAG
>CALATN010000220.1 GCA_937891895.1 uncultured Clostridia bacterium | reverse complement strand
TATATATTATGCTTTGATTTTTAAAAGGTGAATTCGATTTTCTTACACCTGCACATACCGGTGGATGAAGCTCTATCCCAGCCTGATATATGCCCTAAAGAAGCGGTTTTTCCGCCCAATAGGCCACCAGACTGAAATATGTATAATAAGCCGTTTTTTATTATAACACGAAAATCGGCAGATTACAAGAAAAAGCAGCTCAAATCGACAGCTTTTCTTTATAAAAGTTACAAAATATTTTATTGCGGTAAACCGTGCAATCCAGCGTGTTTAATAAAGAACTTTTCGACGCATTTCATGCGGTTGTGGTCAAGAGTAAAAAGAAAACGCTTTATTCTTTTTCTTCTGAAGCATATCAGCTTGTTGCAAAGAATTTTAGAGCTGGTATGCAGACCTTTTGCAGAAACCGGAATGTAAGAATCTCCGTTTTTCTCTGAGATATGTATCGGAACGCCAAAGGTGAAGTCGCAATATTTGTTTTCCTCGTTGTTCTGGAGGATGAGCACAGGAAAAAATCCACGAAAATCAGGGTCTGCACCTTTCAGGTTCACAACATAAACGTTCCCACGTCTGACATTATTTTTTGCTTTAATTGATAACAACTCCCTTCCTATTTTTATAATACCATTATAATATAGATACTGTACTTAAAACCGTACTACAAACGCTCCGTAATAAATGACAATCGGTATTAGGGCTGTTCCCCTCTTATCTCCTTAAGCATCTTTGCATCGTGACAATAAATATAGAAAATTGCATCTATAGGATCTGTAAAGGAAATATCCTGAACGTCGTTGGTTTCTGTTAGAGATGTTGAGCAAAGCGGTTGATATAATAGAATATTACAATAAAAGCAGGACTGTTGCTTAATCATCATAAGCAACAGTCCTGCTTTGTATCAATCCTATGAATATGAAATTATTCCGATTATAATAATATAATTACAAACAACAAAATATCATCGTGCAACAACGTTGCGGCACAGTTACGATATAACAGCTGTCTAATTCAAATGATATCATTTCTGATAATATCCTCATAGGACTCACGCTTAACAATAACCTTTTTTTCATCGCCTCTGACTGCAACGATCGGCGGTCGTGGTATTCGGTTGTAATTGCTGGCCATAGAGTAGTTGTATGCACCTGTAGCAAGAACTGCAAGCGTATCACCGACTTTAACTTCTGGCATCATAATATTTTCCTGAATAAGGTCACCTGATTCACAGCATTTACCTGCAATGGTTATCGGGGCAATTGGTTCTGCGGAAGCGTTATTGGCAACAACAGCAGAATACTTAGCACCATAAAGAATATATCGTGGATTATCACTCATACCTCCGTCCACAGATACGTAGGTGCGTACATTTTCAATTTCCTTTACACAGCCGACAGTATAAAGGGTTATGCCCGCCGATGCTGCAATGGAACGTCCAGGCTCAAAAACAAGGAACGGAGGCTTAATTCCTTTTTCTAATGCAAAGGCCTTTACTGCTTCGGCAACCTTTTCAATGTATACGGATACAGGAAGAGGGTCATCTTCCGATGAATACTTAATTCCGAAACCGCCTCCTAAATTCAGTATCTTAATCTTGAGAGAAAGACTATCGTACAAATCGGAAATAAAGTTCAGCATTACATTTGCAGCTTCACAGAAGGGTTCCACATCAAAAATCTGCGAACCGATGTGACAATGCACGCCATCAATCTGAATGTTGGGAAGGGTCAAAGCATATTGGTGAATCTGAATAGCCTCTCCGTTTTCAAGCGCTACACCAAATTTTGAATCAATCTGACCTGTCTTTATAAAATCATGGGTATGTGCGTCGATACCCGGCTTGATACGGAAAAGTATTTTTTGATTAATTCCGTAGGATTTTGCAATCTCATTGACAAGGTCAAGCTCATAACGATTATCCACAACAATATGGCCGACTCCGAGTTTGATAGCAAGTTCAATTTCATCATATGTCTTGTTGTTGCCGTGGAAAAATACCTTTTCCATAGGAAAATCCGCCTTATGCAAGGTGTATAGCTCTCCGCCCGAAACAACGTCTGCGCCAAGTCCCTCTTCCTCCGTAACCTTTGCCGTATGCATTGTACAGAGTGCCTTGCTTGCAAAAAGAACAAGTCCGTTGCCGCCGTAGTATTTATCAAGGGCTTCCTTGTAGCTGCGGCAATTTTTTCTCATAAGGTCTTCATCGAGAACATACAAGGGTGTACCGAACTCTTTTGCAAGCTCAACGGTATCATGGTTACCTATGGTTAAATGGTTTTGTTCGTTTACAGATAGATTTTCTGAATTAAACATCTGGATTATCATCCTTTACTATTATGAATATGTTCTTATAATATCTTCAGCAACTGCCCGTTTTGAAATACAACGATCCATAGCCTGCTTTTCAATGTATCGATGAGCGTCGGCTTCGGTCATTTTCAGAACTTCAATAAGAAGCCATTTTGCCCTGTTGACGATGCGTATTTCCTCCATTTTTTCTTCAATGGATACGGTTTTCTTTTCAAGCTTTCTCAAGCGCTCTCTTGCACTGGCAAGCCAGTCAAGAGCTTGGAAAACTGCCTGTCTTGATACAGGCTTTGAAAGTGTGAACACACCGTATTCCGCTACCTTATCATAAGTGGAATAATAAATTTCATTTCGTATAAACAGAAGAACGATGGCATTACTCCTACTGCATACATCAATTGAAAATTTTGTACCATTATCATCAGGAAGCGGGGAATTTATCAGAACGAAATCATAGGAACGTTCAAGAATCTCTCTTTTGGCTTCGCTGATACTTGCAGCAATGCAGACAGGGGAATATTTTGATTCGGAAAGAAGTTCTTTCAATGAAGAATTAAAATTATCTGCCGCAGAAACAATAAGAATACTGTATATCCGTTCTTTTAAGCTCATATGCTTGCGTCCTCCTTTCGATGAAATTCCGTTATTTTAGGTATGCGTTCAGGCGTCGGATTTATCGTGGAAATCAGTATAAATACGGGTAATCTGTTCGGGAAAGTGCTTAAAAATGAACGAGCTTTTCGCTGCTGCTTCAGCAGCTTCATTTATATTTCTCGGCAGACATCTGAATTTTTCAAGGGTGGACTGATTTGCCGTGAACAAATTAATGTCGGCAGGAGCAGGAGGCGTAAGCTTATTGCTTATTCCGTTCAAGCCTGCATAAATAAGAAGTGTAAATGCAAGATAAGGATTTGCACTCGGGTCGGGTGAACGCAGTTCAATTCTGCGATATTCCCCCACTGCGGCAGGAACTCTTACAAGCTGAGAACGGTTTTCTTTCGACCAAGAAATATATTTCGGTGCTTTACAGCTTCCGAACCGCTTATAGGATTGTTTTGATGGGTTAAGAAAGATTGTCATATCGTATACATTTTCAAGAACACCTGCAATTATATGAGGTAAAAGGTCGCTGCCGTGCTTATCTTTGGCAGATATATTTATGTGAAATCCGCTACCGGGATTATTTTTAAGCGGTTTTGGAGAGAAATCTGCCCAAAGACCATTTCTGCGTGCAATGGTTTTTACTATCACTTGGAAAGTTATAGCATTGTCAGCAGCAGAGAGAGGGTTCGAATACCTAAAATCAATTTCGTTTTGTCCGGGGCCTTCCTCATGATGTGAGCTTTCGGGTCTGATTCCCATCTGTTCAAGGGTAAGGCATATTTCTCTGCGAATATTTTCTCCACGGTCATCGGGAGCGATATCCATATATCCTGCTTCGTCATAAGGTTCAAAGGTCTTGTTTCCCTTATCATCAAGCTTGAAAAGATAAAATTCCATTTCCGAACCGAATGAAAATTCAACTCCTGCAGCCTCAGCGTCTTTAACCGCTTTTTTCAACAGACTTCTTGTATCACATTCAAAGATTTTGCCGTCAGGATAGGTTATACTGCAGAACATTCTTACAACGCGGCCGTGTTCGGGACGCCATGGGAGTACAGCAAGAGTTTCAGGGTCGGGGTGAAGCAGCAAATCCGAGTTCGTTTCATCTCCGAAGCCTTCAACGGCAGACGCGTCAATAGCAATGCCATATTCAAAAGCACGGGAAATTTCGCTTGACATTATTGAAACGTTTTTTTGTATTCCGAAAACATCACAGAAGGCAAGTCGTATGAATTTCACGTCTTCCTCATTTATATACTGAATAACTTCCTGTGCCGAATATTTCATTTGCATGACCGTCCCTTCCGAATTCATTAATCAGTTTTTAATTTGCAACATACATTTGCTTGTACGGGTTTTTACTGTCGGGAACAACAACTGTGAATGGCGATTCAAGCAATTCCTCCGCATTGTATCCGAAAACAGTGCAGTATTCTTCTGTAAGAGTCCTGATTTCTTCTATTTCATCACCTTCAGCAGGTCTTGCAGTAACTTGTTTCGGAAAGCGTATTCCCTTACAGTCGGAACGAATATAAACCTTTCCGCCGTGCATTCCAGTTGAAGGGTAGTTACCTACAATACGCTTGTCGCCGATTCCGATGCCGAGAACGAGAATTGTTCCGCCTGCCTGATATTCGCCCAAAAAGCTTCCGCAGCGTCCGCCGATTATCATTGTGGGGTGTTTTTCCTTGTAGGCTTTCATATGAATGCCTGCACGATATCCGGCATTACCCTTTATAAGGATTTTTCCGCCTCTCATTGCATATCCGACGGCATCGCCAACATTGCCGTAAATGGTGATTGTGCCATCGTTCATTGTATCGCCTACGGCATCCTGTGCATTTTCGGCAACTTCAATTTCCGCACCGTTAAGATAAGCACCGAGAGCGTTACCGGGAACACCGCTGATTGTAATTTTTTTGCCGGACATTCCGGAAGCAATAAATCTTTGTCCAAGACAGTTTGTAATTGTGCAGTCAGCGTCAGTTGAGCGAAGTGCTTCATTAAGCTGCTTGTAATCAAGTTCCTTTGCGTCGATAATCATATTATACTGTACCTCCTAAACTGTTTCTACGGTTATCCCGTGAAAATATTGTTAATGAAGGCTTTTTCTTCATTGTATCTGTATCAATTTCAGAGAGCGGAGTTTTTTCACGGATAAGCTTTGTGTAAATGCCTGCTCGTTCAACATTTCCAACCAGCATATAGCCTGTAAGGAAGCCGTCCTTGAAATAAAGTCTTTTGATTGAGCCTTCCGATTTTTCTTCGAAAGATTCTCCGCCCTGTTCTTCCGTGAAGCAACTGCCTGCGGTTATTGCGTGCAGCCCGAAAAATCCGATTGAATTCATAGGAATAGCTTTGTCAAACCTTTCTTTTCCGCCTGCCATATTTACGCCTGCACAATGTCCCTGCATATAAGCATTAGGCATAATTGCAAGTATTCTTCTGTCACCGAAGGAAATATCCATTCCTTCGGTGCAGTCACCTGCGGCGTAAATTTTGTCAATTGAGGTCTGCATTTTATCGTTTACGATAATTCCTTTATTCACTTCGCCGCCGATTTCTTTAAGCAGGGAAGTATTAGGCTTTACGCCGACCGCAAGAACAAGCACATCAAAATCAACCGTTTTTCCGCTTTTCATAACAGCAGTATTTGTGTCAAAGCTTTCCGCACTGTCGTTAAGCAGAAATTTTACGCCGTTTTCTTCAAGACGCTTCTGCATCAGCGCCGCACATTCACTGTCGAGGATGCTTGAAAGAATTCTGTCGGACAGGTCACACACGGTAATTTCCGATACACGTTCCGCAATTCCCTCTGCACATTTCAGACCGATAAGACCTGCACCGATTATAAGCACGTGCGAGCTTTTATCAAGATTTTTTTCAAGAGCAAGCGTGTCCTCAATAGTCGTAAATGTAAACTTGTTCTTTACAGTATTAAGTCCCTTGAACTGCGGAACAAACGGTGAAGAGCCTGCTGCAATACAAAGATAATCATATTTCAGGCTGCTTCTGTCATCAAGTATAACCGTCTTTGCGGAATTGTCAACAGAAACAGCTTTTCTGCCGTACAGAACCATACAGCCGTTGTCTGCATAAAAGCTGTCAGGGCGGTATTTCATTCTGTCAAGGTCGGTTTTTCCCTCCAGGTAATACGAAATGAGGGGGCGGCAGTATACAGGGGTATTTTCTGCGGAAACAACGGTAATTTCCGATTTCGCATCCCTGCTTCGTATACCCTCGATACAGCCCACGGCAGCAGTGCCGTTTCCGATAATAACATATTTACTCATCACGCTCACCTTTCCTCATAAACAATTGCTCTGTTTGGACAGCCCTGTACACAGGCAGGACTTCCGCAGGAGTTTTCTGCGCACAATTGACATTTCTGTACGTTACCGCTTTCACCTTTGGAAATAGCACCAAAGGGACATGCCAGCACGCAGGTAAGACAGCCGACACATTTGTTGTAATCAATGCTGACAATACCATCGGTGACGTGAAGTGCACCCGAAATACAGCTCTTTACGCAAAGTGGGTCGGAGCAATGGCGGCAGGATACTGCAAAGGAGGTATCGTCCTTTTCTTCAACCCTTATACGGGGATAAATTTTCTTGTTTTTCAAGGCTTTTACCATATCGCTTTCGCCCGAATTTGCCAAAGCACAGTTATATTCGCACAAATGGCAGCCAAGACACCATTCTTCATTTACATATACCTTTTTCATTCTCCTGCGTGTGAGATACCAAGTATCTCAAGCTCCTTTCCTGTAAGTCCTACTCCGCGGAGCATCAGACGATTGCCCCGTAAAGCTTCGATTGAATTGATACCCATACCGCCCATAAGCTCCATAATTTCGTGTCTCCATGCGTTAAGCAGGTTCACAAGACGTTCAGTGCCGATATCGGGATTGAGTCTTTTTACAAGCTCAGGGCGCTGGGTTGCAATGCCCCAGTTGCACTTGCCTGTCTGACAGGTACGGCACAGATGACATCCCATTGCAAGTAATGCAGAGGTTGCAATATAGCAAGCGTCTGCGCCAAGTGCTATTGCCTTGACTACATCAGCAGCACTTCTTATACTTCCTCCGACAACAAGAGAAACATTGTTGCGTATGCCCTCCTCACGGAGTCTTGAATCAACTGCTGCAAGCGCAAGCTCAATAGGCATACCAACGTTATCACGAATTCGTGTTGGAGCGGCACCTGTACCGCCTCTGAAACCGTCGATTGCAATAATATCCGCACCGCTTCGTGCAATACCGCTTGCGATAGCGGCAATATTGTGAACAGCGGCAACCTTTACGATAATAGGCTTCTTGTATTCCGTTGCCTCTTTAAGTGAGAATACAAGCTGGCGGAGGTCCTCGATGGAATAGATATCGTGATGAGGAGCAGGTGAGATTGCGTCCGAACCCTCGGGAATCATTCTTGTTTTGGAAATGTCACCAACAATTTTCGTACCGGGGAGATGTCCGCCGATACCCGGCTTTGCGCCTTGTCCCATCTTGATTTCAACAGCTGCACCTGCTTCAAGGTAATCCTTATGTACCCCAAAGCGTCCCGAAGCGACCTGAACTATGGTATTTTCGCCGTAGCAATAGAAATCCTCATGCAGACCGCCCTCACCCGTGTTGTAGTAAATACCGAGCTCAGCAGCAGCTCTTGCAAGGCTTGCGTGAGCGTTGTAACTGATTGAGCCGTAGCTCATTGCCGAGAACATAACAGGCATTGAAAGTTCAAGCTGAGGTTGTATTTCATAATTAAGGCTTCCGTCATTGTTACGGCTGATTTTTTCTGGCTTCTTGCCAAGGAACACTCTTGTTTCCATCGGTTCTCTCAACGGGTCAATCGGCGGATTTGTAACCTGCGAAGCATTGATGAGAATTCTGTCCCAGTAAACGGGAAGTGCCTTGGGGGTACCCATTGAAGAAAGAAGAACCCCACCGCTATCTGCCTGTTTGTAAATTTCCTTGATAATGTCGTTTGTCCAGTTCGCATTTTCACGAAGACGACAGTCACTCTTTACGATTTTAAGTGCCCTTGTGGGGCAAAGTGTTACACAGCGCTGACAATTCACACATTTTGTTTCATCTGCAATAACAAGATTAAGATCCTCGTCAAAGCGGTGCACATCATTTGCACACTGCCGCTCGCAAACACGGCATCTTATACAGCGGTCATCATTTCTGACAACCTCAAATTCAGGATATATCAATGTTCCCATCAGAAAGAACCCTCCTTAGCTCTGATTATTACCGCCTCGCCGCCTGCAGGTGCGTAAATATTTTCCGCATTCGGTTCCATCACGCGGATTGCGGCTTCTTCACTGGCAATGTAAACCTTATCGTCCTTTTCTCCGATAACCATTGAACGGAGCTTCAAACGGTCATTAAGCGCCATAAGTCCGCCGTTGAAACCAAAAACAATGGAAAACGGACCTGTTATAAGCAGATTTGAAAACACCGTTCTTAAATAAGTAAGCTTTTCACGCTCTGCGCCATCCTTATGGCTTATTGTGCTCCAGAAGGGTGCTGCGATAACCGAAGCTGCTTCTTCAAGAGTTAGCCCCTGCACACGGAGCAGATAGTCCATTATATATGTAATAACTTCTGTATCTGTTTGGAGTGTACATTTATACCCGAACATTTCTATGAAACGACGGTTTGCGTCGTAGGATGAAATTTCACCGTTATGTACTATTGAGTAGTCGAGAAGCGTAAATGGGTGAGCGCCGCCCCACCAGCCGGGGGTGTTTGTGGGATAACGTCCGTGGGCAGTCCAGGAGTAGCCCTCGTACTCATCAAGCTTGTAGAACACACCTACATCCTCGGGATAACCTACTGCCTTGAATGCGCCCATATTCTTTCCGCAGGAGAAAACATAAGCACCGTTCATTTCGGTGTTGATTTTTGTAACTGTTCTTGCGACGAACTCTTTTTCGTCAAGCTGGAGTGAAGCAAGCACCGATTTCAAGGGTGTAACAAAATATCTCCATATAATAGGTTCATTTGTAATTGCGGCAATTTTCCTTGTGGGGATTATTTCGGATTGTACTATTTCAAAATGCTCCTTGAGAAACTGCTCGCAGCTTTTTCTTGTTTCACGCTTGTCAAAGAATATATGAAAAGCGTAGAAATCTCTGTATTCAGGGTATATTCCATATCCTGCAAAGCCGCCGCCCAGACCGTTGGAGCGGTCGTGCATGGGCTTCATTGCATTGGTAATCATTTCGCCTGACATTTTATTTCCCTCTCTGGAAATAACGGCTGATATTGCACAGCCTGACGGAATTCGTACCTGACCTTCTAATTTCATTCTGCTCTTTCCTTTCGTATAAACTAAAAAAGCAAGAGCCTTCCTTATGTAGGAGTACACTTCTCCCATATAATGAACGCCCTTGCTCATTTGCAAGTATTATACACCTATAATTTCATTTTGTCAAGCTAAACGCAAAAATAAATGTTAATTTTCTTTAAAAATGAAATTTATAAAATAAAAACTTTCAAAAAGTGCTTGACAAATAAATAACAAAGGTGTATACTGTGTATCAGTAAGGCAAAGGTGTCTTGGAAAAATAAGTCCAAGGCACCTTTGCCTTTTAATATTTACTTTTTGAAAGAAGGAATACTTATGAAGAACGTATCCGACTATTTTGCAAGCATGGTATTCGATGATCGTGTAATGAAAGCAAGATTGTCATCAAAGGTATACCAGTCTTTGAAGAAAACCATCGATGAGGGAGCAAAACTCGATATTTCAGTTGCTAATGCCGTTGCTGAAGCTATGAAAGATTGGGCTGTTGAGAACGGCGCAACACATTATACACATTGGTTTCAGCCGCTTACAGGCATTACTGCTGAAAAGCACGACGGTTTTATTACGCCTTCTCCCGATGGCAGAGTTATAATGGATTTTTCAGGCAAGGAGCTTATCAAGGGAGAGCCTGATGCTTCTTCATTTCCGTCAGGCGGTCTGAGAGCAACCTTTGAAGCAAGAGGCTACACCGCATGGGACCCTACCTCCTACGCATTTATCAAAGGCAAAACACTCTGTATACCTACAGCATTTTGTTCCTACGGCGGTGAGGCTCTTGACAAGAAGACCCCCCTGCTTCGTTCGATGGAAGCTCTCAACCGTCAGGCTCTCCGTATTCTGAAGCTGTTCGGTAACGAAAAGGTAAAGTATGTTCATACCTCCGTTGGTCCTGAACAGGAATATTTCCTTGTTGACAAAGATATGTACAACAAGCGTAAGGATTTGATTTACACAGGACGTACGCTTTTCGGTGCAAAAGCTCCCAAGGGTCAGGAAATGGACGACCACTATTTCGGTGTTATCAAGCCAAGAGTTGAAGCTTATATGAGCGAGCTGAACGAGGAGCTTTGGAAGCTGGGTATTCTTGCAAAGACTCAGCACAATGAGGTTGCTCCTGCACAGCATGAGCTTGCACCTATTTATAATACCACAAACATTGCGACCGACCACAACCAGCTGACGATGGAAATTATGCAGAAGGTTGCGGCAAAGCATAATCTTGTTTGTCTGCTTCACGAAAAGCCTTTTGCAGGGGTAAACGGCAGCGGCAAGCACAACAACTGGTCGCTTTGCACAGACACAGGCGTGAACCTGCTTACTCCGGGCGAAACACCATATGAAAACGCACAGTTTCTGCTGTTCCTTTGTGCGGTAATAAAGGCAGTTGACGATTATCAGGATTTGCTGAGAATTTCCGTTGCAACAGCAGGGAATGACCACCGCCTCGGTGCAAACGAAGCACCTCCCGCAGTTGTTTCGATTTTCCTCGGCGATGAGCTGAGCGCAATTCTTGAAGCAATAAAAAACGATGCTCCGTACAACGCTGCCGAAAAGAAGCAGATGAAGCTTGGTGTAGACGTTTTGCCGAAGTTCTTCAGGGATACAACAGACCGCAACCGTACATCTCCGTTTGCATTTACAGGAAACAAGTTTGAGTTCCGTATGCTTGGTTCTTCCAACAGTATTGCCTGTGCAAACATTATGCTGAACAGTGCAGTTGCTGAAAGTCTTAAGATTTATGCTGACAGACTTGAACAGGCTGAAGACTTTGAAACAGCTTTGCACGAGATGATTAAGAAAACAATCAGCGACCATGAGAGAATTATCTTCAACGGCAACGGCTACGATGATGAATGGATTAAGGAAGCTACAGAAAAGAGAGGCTTGCTCAACTACAGAACAACACCGGACTGTATGCCTCACCTTCTTGATAAGAAGAATGTTGAAATGCTTACATATCATAAGGTTTTCTCTCGCTCTGAGCTTGAGTCAAGATGTGAAATTATGCTTGAAAATTACTGCAAGACGGTTGCAATCGAGGCTAACACAATGTCCACAATGGCAAGACGCGAAATTCTTCCTGCAGTTGAAGAATATACAGCATTTATTGCAAACACTGCTGCTTCAAAGAGTGTCCTCGGTTCGGATGTGCTTTGCACTTATGAGAATGACTCGGTAAAGAAGCTTTCGGTTATCGCTTGCCAAATTTACAACAGAGTGTGTAATCTTGATGAGGTTTCCGCAAAGCTTAAGGACGCGGAAAATATTGAGCAGGAGGCATATATGATAAGAGATACTGTTCTTCCTGTAATGAGCGAACTTCGTGCAGCTTGTGATGAAGCTGAAACTCTTGTATCCGAAAAATACTGGCCGTTCCCTACATATGGCGAATTGCTTTTCGGAGTAAGATAAACTTTTTTAAAATTTGAAAGGGATGGTTTTATGGAATACAGTGCAGTAAATACTATTTGGGTACTTATCGGTGCAGCATTGGTATTCTTTATGCAGGCAGGTTTTTCGATGTGTGAAGCAGGATTCACCCGTGCAAAGAACACAGGTAATATTCTTATGAAAAACCTTATGGATTTCTGTATCGGCACACCTTGCTTCTGGCTTGTGGGCTTCGGCATAATGTTCGGTGCAGGCAATGGTTTTATAGGCGGATTTGATCCTCTTATCAGAGGCGATTACAGCCATATTCTTCCCGCAGGTGTTCCGCTTTGGGCGTATGCAATTTTCCAGACGGTATTCTGTGCAACCGCGGCAACCATAGTATCAGGTGCTATGGCTGAGAGAACTAAGTTCTCTGCTTACTGTATCTATTCGGCAGCAATTTCTCTCATCATCTACCCGATTACAGGTCATTGGGTATGGGGCGGAGGCTGGCTCTCGGAGCTTGGTTTCCACGATTTTGCGGGTTCAACAGCGGTACATATGGTCGGCGGTATCTGCGCACTGATTGGTGCGGCAATCCTTGGTCCCCGTATCGGAAAGTATGACAAGAAGGGCAAGCCTCGTGCAATCCTCGGTCACAACCTTACCCTTGCGGCTTTGGGCGTGTTCATTCTCTGGTTCTGCTGGTTTGGATTCAACGGTGCATCAACAGTAGGTATGGACAGCGACGAGCTTCTTGAAAGAGCAGGTCTTGTATTCTTCAACACAAATATGGCAGCTGCGGTTGCCTGCGTAACAACACTTATTGTAACATGGATTCGCTACAAGAAGCCTGATGTATCCATGACATACAACGCTGCTCTTGCAGGTCTTGTAGGTATTACGGCAGGCTGTGACGCAGTCAGCCCCGTCGGTGCAGCAATAATGGGTATTGTTTTCGGTATTGTAATTGTATTTGCAGTTGAATTTTTTGACAAGGTTGCAAAGATTGACGACCCTGTAGGTGCAATCTCCGTACACTGCGTATGCGGCGCACTCGGCACAATTATGACAGGTCTTTTCGCAACAGGCTATTCCACAGAAAAGGGGCTTTTCTACGGCGGCGGCGCACATCTTCTCGGCGTTCAGGCTCTCGGCGTTTTAACCGTAGCGGCGTATGTCGCAGTCCTTATGACAATCGTGTTCCTTGTAATCAAGCACACAATCGGGCTTCGTGCAGATGCTGCTGATGAAATCGCAGGTCTTGACATTTCCGAGCACGGTCTTGTTACAGCCTATGCAGGCTTTGCAACAACTCCCGATACAGCAGTTGAAGACGATGGCATTGAGTATGTTTCGGGTGACACTCCCGTGAGCGAGGCTGTTCCCGTGAAGAAGGTTCCGAGCTTTACCGAGGGTACTGCTCCAAAGATGACAAAGGTAGAAATCATCTGTAAGGAAGCAAGATTTGAGGCGCTCAAGAACGCTATGTCCAAGCTTGGAATTACAGGTATGACGGTATCCCACGTTATGGGCTGCGGCATTCAGAAGGGCAAGCCGGAATACTACAGAGGTATTCCTGTTGAAACGAACCTTCTTCCGAAGGTTCAGGTTGACATCGTTGTCAGCAAGGTGCCTGTTCAGAGTGTTATTGATACAGCAAAGAAGGTTCTCTATACAGGACATTTCGGCGACGGCAAGATTTTTGTGTACGATGTTGAAAATGTTGTAAAGGTAAGAACAGGCGAAGAAGGCTACGACGCACTTCAGGACGTTGAATAAATAAAACAAACGGTTTTCCCTGCGGCAGGATTTGTCTGCTGCAGGGATACCATATTAAAATATTACGGAGGCGTTCACTATGTGTTCGATTATGGGTTACTGCGGCAAAACGATTTCCTTTGCCGATTTTAAAGAAGGCTTTGACCGAACGGTATCAAGAGGCCCTGATGATTCAAGAATTATTAACACAGGCAGTGGCCTTCTGGGTTTTCACAGGCTCGCAATTATGGGCCTACACCCTGAGGGAATGCAGCCATTTGAACTGGACGGAAGCTATGTTGTATGCAACGGCGAAATATATGGCTTTGAAAAACTTCGCGAAAAACTTTCCGAAAAATACACCTTTAAAAGTGAGTCGGATTGCGAATTGCTTCTTCCGCTTTACAAAGAATATGGAACGGATATGTTTGCCATGCTTGACGCAGAATTTGCCTGTATAATTTATGACGGCAGTGAGAAAAAATATATTGCTGCTCGCGACCCTATTGGAATCAGACCTCTTTATTACGGGTATGACAAAAGAGGAGTCATTATTTTTGCCAGCGAGGCTAAAAACCTTGTTGGTCTTGTGGAAAAGATAATGCCGTTTCCTCCCGGACACTATTATGAGGACGGTAAATTTGTATGCTATTGTGATATTGCTGCTGTTGAGGAGGTTTGTCACGACAGCCTTGAAACAGTGTGCAGAAACATTCACGATAAGCTTGTTGCGGGAGTTGAAAAAAGGCTTGTTGCAGATGCAAAGGTTGGTTTTCTCCTTTCGGGAGGACTTGACTCATCTTTGGTATGTTCAATTGCCGCAAAGAAAAGCAGTACTCCAATCAAGACATTTGCAATCGGTATGAGTGAAGATGCAATTGACCTGAAATATGCAAAAGAGGTTGCCGAATATATTGGCAGCGACCATACGGAGATTATTATCACAAAGGATGATGTACTTTCATCACTTGAAACAGTTGTGAAAATTCTTGGTACATTCGATATTACAACAATACGCGCAAGTATGGGAATGTATCTTATATGCAAGGCTATTCACGAACAGACTGATATCAGAGTCCTGTTGACGGGCGAGATTTCTGACGAATTGTTCGGTTACAAATATACGGATTTCGCACCCGATGCGGATGCTTTTCAAAAAGAAGCTGAAAAACGTATTCGTGAACTTCATATGTATGATGTATTGAGGGCAGACAGATGTATTTCGGTAAACTCTCTTGAAGCAAGAGTGCCCTTCGGCGACCTTGATTTTGTTAAATACGTTATGGCGGTTGACCCGGAAATGAAGCTAAACAAATATAACAAGGGCAAATATCTTCTCCGTCACGCTTTCGAGGGAGATTATCTGCCGCAGGATATTCTTTACCGTGAAAAGGCGGCTTTTTCGGACGCTGTGGGTCATTCGATGGTTGATTATCTGAAGGAATATGCGGAAACCTTCTATACTGACGAAGAATTTGAAGAAAAGTGCAAAAAATATACACACGCAAAACCGTTCACAAAGGAATCTCTGTTTTACAGGGAGCTTTTTGAAAAATATTATCCCGAACAGGCAGAGATGATTGTTGATTTTTGGATGCCGAACAAGGAATGGGAAGGCTGTAACGTAAACGACCCATCGGCGAGAGTTCTTTCAAACTATGGCGACAGCGGAAAATAAAGGAGGAAGCTGATATGGAAAAGCGTAATCAGTTATATGAGGGCAAGGCAAAAAAGGTTTATGAAACAGATGCTCAGGGGCTTTTGATTGTTTCCTATAAGGACGATGCAACCGCGTTTAACGGTCTGAAAAAAGGGACAATTTCAGGCAAGGGAATTATCAACAACCGTATGAGCAATATACTTATGCAAAGGCTTGAAAGAGGCGGTATTCCAACTCATTTTGTCGAGGAGCTGAACGAGCGAGAAACAGTTGTACGCAGGGTTTCAATTGTTCCGCTGGAGGTTATTGTAAGGAACATTGCCGCAGGTTCGTTTTCACAACGGTACGGTGTTGTGGAGGGCGAGGTATTTGCTTCGCCTACGATTGAATTTTCCTATAAGAACGATGAGCTTGGTGACCCGCTGATAAATGATTATCACGCCATTGCGCTGAAGCTTGCGACAGTGGAGGAGCTGGAAACGATAAAAAGATACGCTTTTGCGGTAAATGAACAGCTGAAAAGCTTCTGGAAGGATTGCGGAGTAACTCTTGTGGATTTCAAGCTGGAATTTGGCAGGCTGGGTAACGGCACCATTGTTCTTGCTGATGAAATCAGTCCCGACACCTGCCGCCTTTGGGACAGCAGAACAGGCGAAAAGCTTGACAAGGACAGATTCCGCCGCGACCTCGGCGGAGTGGAGGACGCTTATGCTGAAGTGATGAAGCGTCTTACCGAACATTTGTAATGGAGGGAGAATTATGGCAAATAGTGCAATTGTAGGTATCAACTGGGGTGACGAAGGAAAAGGCCGTATGGTCGATTTGCTCACTGAGGATTATGATGTGGTTGTTCGTTTTCAGGGCGGCGGCAATGCCGGTCATACAGTTATTAACGGACTCGGCAAATTTGCGCTTCATCTTTTGCCTTCAGGTATATTCAGAGCAGGCGTTGTCAATATTCTCGGCAATGGTGTTGCGGTGGATCCCGAAAATCTTTGGACGGAAATGCAGGACGTTATGTCAAAAGGTGTGGAATTGACACCTGATAATTTCAAAATCAGCGATCGTGCTTCTCTTTTGCTTCCCTGGCACCGTGATATGGATGAGCTTGAGGAAATGCGTCTTGCCGACAAGAAATACGGTTCTACCAAACAAGGTATTGCACCATTCTATTCGGATAAATATCAAAAGAAAACCATCCTTGCAGGTGAACTGTTCTACCCCGAGGAACTGAAAGCTCATCTTGCAGATTTAATGGAATGGAAGAATCTTACACTGACTAAGGTTTACGGTGCAAAGCCGTACACAATGGAAATGCTGGAAGAATGGCTTGAAAAATACTGTGAAAGGATAAAGCCTTATATTTGTGACACGGGAATGTTTCTGAAAGAAGCACAGGCAAACGGCAAGAATATTCTCTTTGAAGCCCAGCTTGGTTCTCTCAGAGATTTGGATTATGGTATTTATCCCTATACCACATCTTCCAACGCAACGGCAGCATATGCTCCTATCGGCTCGGGACTGCCAAGTGTAAAAATCACTGATGTAATCGGTGTGGTAAAGGCATATTCCACTTGTGTCGGTGAAGGTCCGTTCGTATGTGAAATGTTCGGTGACGAAGCAGAAAAGCTTCGCAAAAACGGCTTCGAGTATGGAGCCAAGACCGGCAGACCTCGCAGAGTCGGTCCGATTGATATCGTAGCAACTCGATACGGCGTTGGGGTGCAGGCAGCAACAGCAATTGCACTTACCAAACTGGATGTGCTCAGTTACATGGATAAAATTCCCGTCTGCACCCATTATCTGTTGAACGGTGAACAGACCGACCGTTTCCCATTCCCGTCTGCACTGAAAAACGCAAAACCTGTCATTGAATACTTTGACGGTTGGAAATGTGATATCTCGGGTGCCCGTATCTGGGAAGACCTTCCTAAAGCGGCACAGGAATATGTAATCTATATAGAAAAACAAATCGGCTGTCCCATTAAATATGTTTCGGTCGGACCCGAAAGAGACAGCATTATTATCAGATAAACAGAAGCAGGTAATACAAAAATATATTGTCGTTTGCAAAAATCACATAACAAGGAGATAAATTATGACTAACAGATATGAATCCCCATTATCATCACGTTATGCTTCCGAATATATGCTCGGACTCTTTTCATCAGACACAAGATATCAGACCTGGCGCAGGCTCTGGGTGGCACTCGCAAAAGCTGAAATGAATCTTGGTCTTCCCATTACACAGGAACAAGTGGATGAATTGTCCGCACACATTGCCGATATTGATTACGATTGCGTAAGTCAGCGTGAAAAAGAGGTGCGTCATGATGTTATGGCACATATTTATGCTTATGGGCAAGCTGCCCCTTCAGCGGCAGGAATTATCCATTTGGGTGCTACAAGCTGCTATGTAACCGATAATGCCGATCTTATAATTTACCGAGATGCTCTGACTTATTTACGCTCAGAGCTTTTAGGTGTTTTAGCAAATCTTTCCGATTTTGCCGAAAAATACAAGGCTCTGCCTACTCTCGGTTATACCCACTATCAGCCGGCGCAGCTTGTAACGGTAGGTAAGCGAGCAGCGCTCTGGATGCAGGACTTCCTTTCTGACCTGAAAGAAATTGATTTCGCTATCGAGAATATCAAGTTTCTCGGATGCCGCGGAACCACCGGCACTGAAGCAAGCTTTGTGGAGCTGTTCAAGGGTGATACATCAAAGATTGATGAGATGAATCGCCAAATTGCCGCAGACTTCGACTTTGACGAATGCTTTGATGTTGCAGGACAGACCTATCCCCGTAAGGTGGACAGCCGTATTCTGAACGCTCTTTCCTCTGTGGCACAGAGCTGTTACCGTATGGCAAACGATATCCGTCTTCTGCAGCATGACC
>CALATN010000219.1 GCA_937891895.1 uncultured Clostridia bacterium | reverse complement strand
TTCATGACATTCTCCATCCCGCCGCCAAAAGCGGCGGCAAAAATATTTCATTAAATTCAAATATTTTTCGGAGGGGTTTCGTGAAGGAAAATAAACTTGTTGACCTTTCAATGGATTTTGCAGTCAAAATAATTAAAGTATGTGAAACCATCAAAGGTCACCACTCAATTGTGAATCAGCTTGAGCGTTCGGGAACAAGCATAGGGGCTAACATAAGGGAAGCCAACTATGCTCACGGCAAAGCCGATTCTATAGCAAAGCTTAGAATTTCTTTAAAAGAATGTTATGAAACAGAATATTGGATAGAACTCTTTGTTAAATCTGGAATCCTTGACAAAAGCGAAGCAAAATCACTGTATAATGAATGCGGGACAACACGCAGAATACTTATCGCCTCCATAAACACTGCTAAGGGGAATATCAAATGAACAAAATAAAATCATTAATAAAAAACGAAATCGTTCTGATAATATCCTTCATTCTTGCGGCAGCATCAACTTTTATCGTCAGACCGAGTGCAGAATATTCAGGCTACATAGATTTCCGCACCCTCGCTCTGCTTTTCTGCCTCATGGCAGTCATGGCGGGTTTCAACAAGCTCGGAATATTTAAGTTGCTTGCCTCAAAGCTTTTATCATTTGCATCGGACTCACGCAGTCTTTTTCTGATACTCAGCCTTCTGTGCTTTTTCTCGTCAATGATAATCACAAATGACGTTGCACTGATAACATTCGTCCCCTTTTCAATTATAATACTCACTCTTTCAGGCAAACCGCAGCTGCTCATTCCGCTTGTAACGCTTGAAACCGTTGCTGCCAACCTCGGCAGCATGCTTACACCTATCGGCAATCCGCAGAATCTCTATCTTTTCTCATCGTTTGAAATGAAAACGGCAGACTTTTTCAAAGTGCTTCTGCCCTATGCAATTCTTTCGTTGATTCTGACCGTCATTTCCGCATTCCTTATCAAAAAAGAAAAGCTCGAATTCCCGACCGATAATGAAAACGAAAAACCGAATCTCACTTTATGCATAATATACTGCGTTTTGTTTATCGATTCCCTGCTGACCGTTTTCCGTGTTATTCCTTTTGAAATCACTTTTGCTGTTTCGGTTATTGCAATTCTGATTTTTGACCGCAAAACGCTTCTGAAGGTCGACTATTCCCTGCTTCTGACCTTTACATTTTTATTTATATTTATCGGAAATCTCAAAAACATTGCACCTGTCAGCGAATTCCTTCATTCAATCGTCAACGGCAACGAGGTGCTTGTCGGCGTTGCATCAAGCCAGATTTTTTCGAATGTGCCTGCAGCAATACTTCTTTCGGGATTCACAGAAAATGTCGCCGACCTTCTCATAGGAGTCAACCTCGGCGGTCTGGGCACGCTGATTGCATCAATGGCAAGTCTTATTTCATTTAAATATGTAGTCAAAGAAAATGCTCCGGCAGGCAAGTATATGCTTGTTTTCTCTGCGGTGAATATTGTTTATCTCGCATTCAATCTTGCTCTTTGGGCAGTTATAAAATAATTAATGAAAAGCAATTGACAAAATAAATTTAATTTGATAGAATATTTGAGTTGAAAAACTCAATATCCGGAGAGTTGTCCGAGTGGTCGAAGGTGCAGCACTCGAAATGCTGTGTGGGGAAACTCACCTAGGGTTCGAATCCCTAACTCTCCGCCAGAAAAAGCGACTTGTTTCGACAAGTCGCTTTTTCAATGAAATTCGCCTTTCGGCGAGTGAAATATGTTACAATTCTTTCAGAGGTGATACTATGTCTAAATTCAGATGGTGCTTTATCGGTACGGGCCTCGTTAGCATAGTTTTTTTCAGCTATTGCTATTTTCGGAACGTGGAAGAAAGTTCGGCAGCAGTGGCGGCGATTCTGATGTATACGTCACCGATGTTTGTGACACTTCTGTCAGCAATATTCTTCAAAGAAAAGCTCACAAAAACCAAACTCCTAGCCCTACTGTTAGCAATTATCGGCTGCGCCCTGGTAAGCGGTATCGCAAGCGGAATTGACATCAAGTCACTTTTAGGCATCGCAAGCGGAATTGGCACTACGTCATCCCTGGAGGCAGGAGGTATCATAGGCCCATCTTTTCTTGGAATTGCATTGGGACTAGGGTCGGGAATTGGATATGCGTTATATAGTATTTTTGGAAGGTTTGCGCTGGATAAGGGATATTCGCCGTTTATGGTGACGGCCATGACATTTACCTTTGCATGCGTGGGAGTTTTACCATTTATCGATATAATAGGATTGGTCACAAGACTGATAACAGAACCAAAGTATATCCTATTAGCCCTTGTGATGGGGCTTGTGGGAAGTTGTACGCCGTTTGCATTGTATACCCTTGGTCCTCGATATATGGAAGCAAGTAAAGCGGCGATTTTGGCAACTCTTGAGCCCATAGTAACTGCCCTTGTGGGTACATTTTTCTACAAGGAACCAATCGACATTTTTGTTGTCGTAGGAATTGCGATGGTTCTCGTAGCGGGTATCTTATGCTCCGCCAAACCCCAAGATAAGCCGCAAACTGAGCCTCAGGACAAGCCACAGCCAAAACCCCAACCAAAACCAACACAAAATCAGTAAAAAGAATTTAATGACATATAAGAAAAAGCAATCGGAGATGCTACACGATGAGTGTTATCTCTGATTGCTTTTTCTTATGTTTCTATTTATTTTTGACTGCCTTTTTATGTGCTGCGATATCTTTCCACATACCC
>CALATN010000218.1 GCA_937891895.1 uncultured Clostridia bacterium | reverse complement strand
CCCTTTTGAAGCTGTCGCTTCAAAATTCCCTCTCCAGAGCGCTTTTAAGGCGCGTCTGCGGACGCAAGCAGGGATTTCGCTCTCTGCGGAGAGCGATTTAGGGGCGTTGCCCCTAAAAACCCTACCAAAGGGGACACCGTCCCCTTTGGAAACCCATTATTGCTCGACAAATTATAATTTATGCGATATTAAGTACCTTTACTGCATCTGCGGAGATTACGGAGAAGCCTGCGTTTACTGCAACGGCTGCTGCTTCGGAAAGCTTGGAGATAAGCTTGTCAACCTCAACTACAACCTCTCCGCCTCTGATGAATTCGAGTGCGCAGGTCTTGTCCATACCGATTGCAACGTCGTCTGCAACTGCGGAAGAAACAACGATTTCTGCACCGAATGGTGTAATCATATTGCCGCCGTTTGTTGTAACAGCCTTGTTCATTTCATCGAACGCGAGAATTTTTGCGGCTGTTGCAGGTGAACATACAACTGCGTTCATTTCGCAGTTTGTGAACTTGCCCCAGAAAGAAGCAAGCTCGGAATAGTTGAACTCACCGCCTGTCATGGAAACTGTTTCAGCAGAAGCCTGTACAGCTGTGATTGCAGATGCTTCAATTGCCTTTGCAAGCTTTGCGCCTACTGCACGGAGAGCTACTGCAAAAACGTCAAGACGCTGCTGTCTGATTGCCTCGTATGGAGCGTTGATAAGACGTGCAAACTTCTTGAGTGTGATCGGCGCGGATGTGAGAGAAATGCTGCTTTCGGGAAGTGTACCGCCGACAGTAATTTCAGTATCATAAGCTGTTTCACCGTCAGAAAGCACGATGCCGCGGCAATCGATGCCATCTGCAACGCTCATTGCCGCTGTAATCTTGTTTACGCAGCCGCTGTTAAGACCGCTTTCTACAGCACGTCTTACAAACTCAGGGAAAAGAAGTGCACTTTCTGCGGACTGGAAGAACTTATCCACCTTGTCAGCGTTTACGCCCTTTACCTTGATGTCAAAGCGCTTGAGCTGACGTTCAAATGCGTCAAGCTTTGCAAGACCGTCTGTGTAGTTTTCGGATGGGTCAAGGGCTTCAAGTGCCTGAGAAAAAGACTTGCCGGAAAGATTATAGAGACCCTTTTCAATTTTGATAGAATTAAACATAATAGTATTCCTCCTGTTAATTTACATTCCAATTTCCTTTTCGATTTTTGCCGCCTGTGCGTTGTGGAGTCTTGCCTGTGCAAGGACAGCCTCGTCCTGGAGATTGATATTGTCCCACTCCACGGAAACCGCACCCGCTCCGCCGATAAGCGTGAGATAGGTGTTGCAGACCTGCTTGATGACAGGTGTAAGCTGTCGGCGGTAGAATTCCAGCTCAGATGTGAGAATATCCGCCTGCTGAGAGGACATTCTCTCCGTTGAAGACCAGGTAAGACCGAGAAGAAACGGCGGAACGGAAAGCTTTGCAACAATCTGCTCAAGAAGCTGACGCACTGGAATTTCCGTGTCGATAATCTGATTATCGGCACCGATAACCTTTATCCCCACGTCACCGACCGCAACGAAGTCACGCACCTCGCCGCAGCGCATAGCATTCATCCCCTCGCTCCATTCCTTTGCAATCTGCTGAGCACGCTCCTTGGCAAAAGCCATTTCGCTGCTGTCTGACGGCTTGTAGGTTACGGCGTAACGCACATTGCCAACACGGTCAAAGTTCTGACCTATGCACTGATAAATCCTCATCAGCACAGCTGAAATGCAGGGCAGACCACGGAGAATAGACTGACCGTCAGGATTCTTCGTGTTGGGGTTGAGTGCACCGTACAAAATAAACTGAGGATTGTTTGCGGAGTACCACTCCTCATCCTCACCAAGCATAAAATAACGTCTGTCGCAGGGATTTGCCCCGGCACGGCAACAGAAGCGGTTGATGTTAAGCGGAGCAATTCCCTCCACCTCGCCGCTCTGACGGTTTACAAGCATTTCCGCCGCCGCAGACCCGTAGGTAAGCAGGCTGTCAAGAAACATATCCGTAAACGAATAGAGTGATACGCCGCTTGTGCCAACGGGGATTTCCTCCACAAATCTGTCCATTTCAGCCTGCCAGTGTTCGTCTGTGCAGATTACCTTATAGCCGCCCACGAGTCTGATAATTTTCTGAATAGCCGCATCGACAATCGGCACGGAATAACGCAGATTGTCATAAAGCTGACGTTCATTTGCACCGCCAGGCTGAAGCGTGAACAGATTTACACCCTTTTCGGTAAATCTGCCTCCGCTTACCACGCCGCATTCAACAGGCTTGACGTCAGTATCTCGGCTCAAAAATCTTTTGATAATGTTCATTTTTTCCTCCGAATTCCTAATTTCTTGTAACGTTTCCTGCCCAGAAACCGCCGCAATCCTCACGGAAAAACGGACTTGTCACAAAATACCTCATATCATCCATAGCGTGGTCATTTTCCTTGATGGGAACATCACCGCTGCGGCTTTCATCCCAGCGGTACAAGGAAAATTCCCGAAGAATGTCCGTGCAGTCCTCACTGAACATAAGCTTTCCGTCCCGCAGGGCGTCGGAACAGCGTCTTATGCCTGACAGCACGTCATTCTGTGCCTTTGTAACGGGATATTTGCCGTGACGGCGGATACATTCAATAAAAGATGCTGCTGACGGGTCAACGATTACTCCCTCAACCCGTCTGTCGCCTATGAGCTTGCATAGCCCCTCGTAATGTTCCTCGTCAGTTCTTGACATACCCTCCCGTTTTGAACTGTAATAATACTCGGTAATTCTGTACCACGTCCCGCCACTTCTTCCCCAAAGGCCGAAGGAGGACGGATTGACTGTTCCGTAATCGCAGGAAAC
Organism: uncultured Clostridia bacterium; assembly: GCA_937891895.1. GTDB lineage: Bacteria > Bacillota > Clostridia > Oscillospirales > Ruminococcaceae > RGIG8773. The sequence continues at coordinate 70,622 of CALATN010000218.1, read as the reverse complement.
AACGTACTTCTCAAAGCATTCGGGAAGCTTGCGTGCAATGTGCTTTTTCTCTGAAAAAATCGGATACACCAGACCCTCTGCCGCAACCCATTTTCCCAGCACGAACCTGTCATAGAACGTGCCCGAATAAAGCCGCTTGTATCTTTCACGGACTTCCTCCGAAAGTGACGGATTGTCGTCCATTGTGAAATGCAGATACAGCGCTTTCTTCTCCTTTGCTTTGAGCACCCATTCACGGTAGAACCAGTGATACGGATATGAAGGATTACAGCTGAACCAGATTTTCGAGCCGCTTACCGAACATCTCGCCAGCGCCTGTTCCACGAAGGAACGGGGCATAAGCACCACCTCGTCAAGCATTACACCGCTGAGTGTGATGCCTTGGATAAGTGCCGCAGAGCCTTCGTCCTTGCCGCCGAAAAAGTAGAAACGGTTGGTCCTGCCGCCTGCCGAAATATCAGCGCAGCTTGCGCTTACCTTTTCGGTACAGCGAAAACCAAGTCCCCTGAGTGATGACAGCAGCGGCGTAATAACGTTTCTTTTCAGCGAAGTAACCGTCTTGCCGCAGATTGCAAATGTACCGCCGTTGAAATTCGCCATGGCCCATGCCGCAAAGGAAAGCGACATACAAAGTGTCTTGCCGCTTCGCACGGCACCGTCGCAGATAACGGCATCACAATCCTTATAGCTTTCCGTTCTCCACCACGTCAGCACCGTAAGCTGTTTCTGAGAGAACTGTGTGAATTTCGCCAAACAACCGACCTCCGTTCCGTGTTAATTTTCATTTTCGGCAGCTGTACTTTCGGCAACCGTACTATCGGCAGCCTTGCCGATTGCGTCAAAGAAGCTCTGTGCAAGGTCATCAACAGCCTTGCCCGTGCGGATTTCGTTCAGCTTTTCAATGGCCTTGAGCCTGTCTGCAAACTTGATTTCGCAGACACCCTTGCCGATTTTGAATTCCGACACATTATAAAGGTCAAGCTTTCTTATATCCGCTTCGGTAAGCTCCTCCTGACTCGTTTCAGCAAGAATAACCGCATCGTTTATCCTGCCGTTGATAAGCCTTTCGAGAGCGTCCTCAACCGTACTGCACGAAGCCTTCTTCATCGTAACAGCCATAGAAGCAAGAAACCCGAATGCCTGAGGGTGAGAAAGAATTTTCATACCCTCCTCATAAGCGGAGTCGTGAGAAAAGCCGCAGGCGGCGGAAGCCTCTTCAACATTCCTGCTTCTGAAGAAATGGTACAAGAACTTTTTCTGTGCCTTAGTGAGATTCTGCACACGTTCACCCCCTTTCCGCAGGGCACCTTTGCGTTCGCCCTACACAAAAAGGCTGAAAAAACAAAAAAGTTGCACGCGAACGTGCAACTTTCGGAAAAATATTTTTGGGTTTTCTGAAGTTTTGTAGCAACCTACAAATGAGATGTGCAACTATTGTACAAATTGGAATTTAACGGGGAGGGTGCGGGAACTTACTGGGGAAAACCTTTCTGAGGAAAGGTTATTCCCCAGACCCCTTTCCAAAGACTTTTAGTCTAATTTTCTATATGGGGCTAAAGCCCCATATAGAAAATTACATTAGAAGTTTTAGGGAGGGAGTTTGAGGGATGACCCTTTTTCAAAAGGGTCTCCCTCAATAGGTCTCCACACTCTCCCCGCTAAATTATAATTTATAAACTTTAAATTATCAAAATGTTTATTCTGCGTAATTATTGCACAAAATAGTTGCAAGAAATAAAAAAATATGTTACAATAAGTGAGGTTTATTGCCTTGAAAAAGGCGGTTTCAAATCCAAGAAAGGACGAATTTATAATGAATAAAGAACAGTTTATCGCAAAAATAAACGAAAACCTTCGCATTGACGGACGTACTGACATCAAAAATGCTACTCCGAAGCAGCTTCACAACGCACTCTCCCGTGCGGTTATGAGCGAAATTATCCCTGACTGGGATGCTTCCGAGGAGCGCCACAACTCAAAGCGCCGTGCTTACTACCTTTCCGCTGAATTCCTTATGGGACGTGCGGTTTTCAACAACCTTTACTGTGCAGGTCTTCTTGACGAAGCTAAGGAAATCCTTGCTGAGCAGGGCGTTGACATCAACTGTCTTGAAGAAATCGAGGACGCTGCTCTCGGTAACGGCGGTCTTGGCAGACTTGCCGCTTGTTTCCTTGACTCCGCTGCTTCCCACGATATTCCGCTCAACGGCTACGGTATCCGCTACAAGTACGGTCTTTTCAAGCAGTCCATCGGCAACGGCTTCCAGCAGGAAAGTGCTGACGCTTGGCTTGATTACGGCGACGCTTGGAGCGTGCGTGCTGAAAATGATGCTGTAAGAGTTGATTTTGCTGACCAGTCTGTAATGGCTGTACCATACGATATTCCGATTATCGGCTACAATAAGAAGTCCATCAACACTCTCCGCCTTTGGCAGAGCGAATCCCTCCGTGGCTTTGATTTCGGCAAGTTCGACAATCAGGATTACCTTGGCGCAAGCGAAAGCACAATTCTTGCTGACGCTATTTCCAACGTACTCTACCCTAACGACAACACTGAAAAGGGTCTGCGTCTGCGTCTGAAGCAGCAGTATTTCTTCGTGTCAGCTTCAATTCAGGATATTATCCGCCGCTACAAGAAAGCACACGGCGATGATTTCTCCAAGTTTGCTGATATGTACGCTATTCAGCTTAACGATACTCATCCGACAATTGCTATCCCTGAGCTTATCAGAATTTTTATGTTCAAGGAAGGTATGTCCTTCACTGAAGCATTTGCAATCGTACAGAAGACCTGCAACTACACAAACCACACCGTTCTCGGCGAGGCGCTTGAAAAGTGGGGCGCTGACCTGTTCAAGAGCGTTGTTCCGACAATTTACGAAATCGTGCTTATGATTGACAAGCACCTTGAAAAGCACCTTCGCTCTATCGGTCAGACTGATGCGCAGATTGAAGCTAAACGTATTTTTGACGGTGACCGTATCCACATGGCAAGAATGGCTATCTTCGCTTCCACATACATCAACGGTGTAGCTCAGCTTCACACCGACATTCTCAAGAATGATGTTCTCAAGGATTGGTACGAAATCTACCCTGAACGTTTCCAGAACAAGACTAACGGTATCACACCACGTCGCTGGATTGGTCTTTGCAACCCTGAGCTTTCCTCACTTATCACTGAAAAAATCGGTGACGGCTGGCAGACTGAGCTTGACAAGCTTGCTGAGCTGAAGAAGTTTGTTGATGACGGTGCAACAATCAAGCGTTTTATGGACATCAAGCGTGAAAAGAAGGTTCAGCTTTGCGAATACATCAAGAAGCACGAGGGCGTTGAACTTAGTCCTGATTGGGCATTTGACATTCAGGTAAAGCGTCTGCACGAATACAAGCGTCAGCTTCTCAATGCGTTCTCTATCGTTGACCTTTACTTCCAGATCAAGGAGAACAAGCTCCCTGATCTCCAGCCTACCTGCTTTATTTTCGGTGCAAAGGCTGCTCCTGCATACCGCCGTGCAAAGGGTATCATCAAGTATATCAACGAGGTTGCAAAGCTTGTTAACAACGACCCTGACACAAAGGATAAGCTTAAAGTTCTCTTTGTTCAGAACTACAACGTTTCCTACGCTGAAAAGCTTATTCCTGCTGCTGATATTTCCGAACAGATTTCCACAGCAGGTCTTGAAGCTTCGGGTACAGGCAATATGAAGTTTATGCTGAACGGTGCTGTTACACTCGGCACTTATGACGGCGCAAACGTTGAAATTGTTGAAGAAGCAGGCTGGGAAAACGAATATATCTTCGGCGCAAGAGTTGAGGAAATCGAAAAGATTAAGCCAACCTACCGTCCAAAGGAAAAGATTTACTACACCAACGAGCGTGTTAAGAGAGTTATCAACACACTTGTTGACGGCACATTCAACGACGGCGACACAGGTATGTTCGGCGAGCTTTACAACGCACTCATCAACGGCACAAGCTGGCACAAGCCTGACCACTACTTCCTGCTGACTGACCTTGAGGGTTACGTTGACACCAAGCTTCGTGCGCTTTACGATTACAAGAACCGTGAAATGTTCTCCAAGAAGTGCTGGATGAACATTGCTACAAGCGGCAAGTTCTCCTCTGACAGAACTGTCAAGCAGTACGCTGAGGAACTCTGGAAGCTTTAATAAAAACTACAAGGTCACCTCAATTAAGTGGTGACCTTGATTTTTTGCCATGTTACATTCAATTGCGCGGATGTAAAGTTTATGTGGTAGACTTTTTTCGGCATATCGGATATAATGTAAGTACAGTAAAACAACAGGAGGAACATTATGATTTTTCGTGAAAAGCTGGTTCAATTAAGAAAATCCCGCAATCTGACCCAGGAACAGCTTGCAGAGGAACTCGGAGTTTCAAGGCAGGCGGTATCACGCTGGGAAGCGGGCGACTCCACTCCCGATATGATTAATCTGCTGGGGCTTTGCGATTTGTTCGGCGTGTCGGCTGATTATCTCATTCACGATAATTATCAGAGTGATGAAGATATGCCGGTTGTGAAAGAAAAAAATGAACAGATATCTAAAGTAAAATTCAAAAAGAAGATTTATCATCTATATGCCGCAATCGGATTTACCATAGCTATCATTTGTTCGTGCATATCCATATCTTTAAGCAATAACGATATTCAATTTCTTATTTCAATATCTACATGTGCAATGTTATCCTTTTGTGCCACGGTACAATATTATCTGTATTTCAAAGAAAGATAATCAAATAAAACACCACACCCGACAGGACACAGTAATCCTATCGGGTGTGGCTTTTTCTATTTCTACATATTTTACTATCTGTATTATTTGCAAGAAATTATACAATTCGTTGCATATATCAAACAAACTTTGTTTCCCTTGTTGCGGCACGGACTTCCATCATACCTGTGTCAGCGTGGAAAAGCACAGTACGTCCGAAGTTCTGTCCTGTTTCCTCGGCAACAATTCTTATTCTATATGCGGCAAGAATTTTCTTTACAGCGGCAACATTTCTTTCACCGATGTTAAATACGGCAGAGTTAACGCTGAACATCTGCGCACCGCCTGCAATTTTTGCAACAAGACGGGTTGTTGATGCGCCCTGCAAATTCATATCCTGAATAAGCTCCATAATTCCTGTATCGGCATAGCGGCGCTTGTTGTCAACGCCCTGCACGGCCTCTTTACTTAAAGGGAGCATAATATGTGCCATTCCGGCAATTTTCTTTTCCGGGTCATAAAGGCAGATTCCCACGCAGGAACCAAGAGCATAGGTAATAAGCGAATCGGGAGCCTTTACGACGTTGAGGTCGGCAATTCCGACTGTTACATTAGCCATTTATATACTCACTCCCAGTCTTGTGAAAAGCGTTTCGAGGGACTGCATTTCGGGAACAAGTATCATATTGCTCTTGATTTCGCCGTCACCGATTACAAAACCATCGTCGATAAAGAGAACCTTGTTGCCTACCTGTGCAAATTCTACAGCAGGAACACTGAGGATTGCTCCGACCATATCTACTGTCATATTCGGCACGGAAATATCAATCATCATACCTGTGAGCTGTGAAAGCGCATTTACGTATGAAGCAGCCATAATGTTGCCTACCTCGGAAATAAATGAAGTTTCCATTTCATTCATATTGGTAAGGTCTTCAATTTCGCTTCCGAAAAGTGTGCTTGTAAGCTTGCTTGCGAAAGAATGCTGAAGAATATACAGCATCATACCTGTGATATCGCCCTTGATGCCAACAAGCATACCGATTGCAACATTTTCAGGTCCGCCGAGGAAGTTTACTGCCTCGGAAAAATCAAGCATTTTTACAGATGGTACAGTAATATCCGTATTGCACTGAATAAGCTCTGACAAAGCACTTGCGGCATTACCTGAGCCGATGTTTCCTATTTCCTTGAGCACGTCAAGATGCATATCCTGAAGCTGCTCAACGTTCTGAATTGCCATTATGTTAATCCTCCTGAATTAAAATAGGGGTTAATTTCTCAGATTGTTTACAATATTTTCAAGCTGGTCATGTGTCTTGACCATATTGATATTAAGCTGGAATGCACGCTGGAATTCGATTACCTTTGACATTTCGTTTGCAACGTTTGTAGAAGAAGCCTCAAGGTAATACTGCTTTTTACCTGCATCTGTGTTTGCAGCGGCAGGTCCGCTGGAAGCATTGGCCTGGAAGTAGTTGTTGCCTATCTGGTCAAGTCCGTATGGGTTTTCAAAAGTATAGATGCCCACCATATTGTAAAGAGCAGTTGCATCAATGTCGTTTTCCGTGCCCTCAATAAAAGGAACCTGAATACGGTTGCCCTCATAATCGAGAACATAAGCACCGAACTCATTTACAAGCTCCCATGGTGAAGCCTCGTCCTGACGTGAGATGTAGAAAGCACCGTCCTTTGTATAGTTGACATTTCCCTCAGGTGTAAGCACAGCGAAAAAGCCTTCATCGAGAGCCGCAAAATCAAGCTCTCTGTTGGTGCTTCTCAGGGTGGACTGCTCAAACATCATATCTGTTTTCTGCACCTTTACGCCGTGACCGAACTGAGTTTCCTCGTTCTCGTTATTTCTTTCCGTATAAAGCAAATCAGCGAAGGAAGGTCTTGAAGCCTTGAAACCGTTTGTGTTCACGTTTGCCATATTGTTTGCCGTAACGTCAAGCGCCATCTGATACGCCATAACGCCTGATGCGGCGGTGTGGTAACCGATTTTACTCATTTAAGCTTCCCCTTTCCTTAGTTTACTCTTGACAGATCGTTTGCTGCAACCTGATTTACGCTGTTGATTATTTTAAGAGCCGTGCTGCAAGCTGTGAAAACGTGCTGCGAGTCCATTGCCTTTATAGTTTCTTCGGCAACGTCTACATTTGAACGCTCATACCAGCCCTGCTTGATTTCGTAATTTTCGTCAGCGGGAACAGCATTCAAAGCAGTTCCATCATAAGGACGCATAAGATTATCGTCAACCTTTTCAATATCCGTACCTGCTGCGATATAAGTTAAACCGAGGTCAAACACACGTCCGTCATCAACGGTAATCGTGCCGAAACGGTCAACCTTGAAATCAGCAGTACCAAGCTGAATGCGCTGACCGTTGCCGTCAAGAACGTAGCCGCTTGAACCGAGTGTAAGGTAACCCTCGCCGTTTATGGTGAACTGACCATTTCTGCTAAGGAGAGTTTCTCCTGTGCGGCGGTCTTCTATGTTGAAATAAACATTGCCCACGATAGCCATATCAAGACGTGAGCCTGTATTTTCAAAAGTACCCTGTTCAAGGTCTGTGAATGTATGATTGATTGTGCGGTAGCGGATTGTTCCCGTATCGCTGTGATTGCCATTTATAAGAAGAAGCTCCTCAGCAAAGGTTGTAGGGATAGCCTCATCGGACTTGTAACCTGCAGTCTTTGCGTTGGCCATATTATTCGTAATAACGTTGAGAATTCTCTGCTCGTTAATCATACCGTTAGCGGCGGTGTAGTAACCTCTGAGCATAAATTTCCTCCTTAGTTCACAAAATTATCCATCAGATATTTTTTCATCTTTACAACAGCCTGTGAATGAATCTGACAAACACGGCTTTCGGAAACGTCAAGAACCTTTCCGATATCTGCAAATCTCAGCCTTTCGTAGTAATAAAGTGTTATGACAAGCCTTTCTCTTTCTTTCAGGGAACGTATCGCATCTGCAAGATACTTCATCTTTTCCTTTCGGTGCAAGCCTGCCTCAGCAGACCACATTCCGTCCTCGTCAGCCTTGTCGGGAATATCAAATCCGCCTTCCATAACCATTTCCTCAAAAGAAAAGGTCTGTGCAGCAGCAGCCTGAGCAGTGCAGCTTTCCAGCTTTTCAACGGGAAGCTTCATATAGTCGGCAATTTCCTGTGCAGTCGGCTCGCGGTCAAGCTCACTGTAAAGAATTGAGTAAGCGGCATCGTATTCCTTTGCAAATCGTCTTATATTTCTCGGGACAAAATCCTGACGTCTGATAAAGTCGATAATTGCACCTCTTACCTTAATTGAAGCATAGGTTTCGAACTTTACTCCCTTTGCAGGGTCAAAGCTGTCAATCGCACTCATCAGCGCAAGCGTTGCCTCATTGATGATATCATCTGTTTCGGCAAACTTGAGATACATATTTCGTGTAGACATAGCGGCATACTTGACAATGCTCATATACGCAAGAATTACACCGTTTCGGAGAGCCTTGTCGCCTGTTTCCTTGTATTTAAGCAATAGTAATGCCCTTGCTTCCTTATCTGTATCAGCCACAAAACTCACCTCCGCCTCAGTGCAGCCTGTCAATCCGCACCCACGTTAATTAACTGTCATTTTTAAACCATAGCACCCTCAATTGTAACATTGCCTACAGCCTGAATCTGCACGGAATTATCAATCTCACTGAAGGAAAGCACCGTAACATTCGGGATGAACTGGTCAATCAGCTTCTTGAAATATATACGCACGATAGGCGATGTAAGTACAATCGGCATAGGAACAACATCCTTGACCTTGTCAATCTGTTCATTAAGCGAAGCAATAAGCTCCTGAATTGACTGCGGGTCCATTGCAAGATATGAGCCCTGCTCGGATTTCTTTACCGATGCGACAATCTTGTTTTCCGTTTCGGTATCGAGAGTAAGCACTCTTATCTGACCGCCGTCGGAAAAACGTCGTGTAATAGTTCGCTTGAGTGCCTGACGTACATATTCTGTCGTAATGTCAACATCCTTCATATTGTGCTGATTATCCGCAATTGTTTCCAGAATAGTCTGGAGGTCACGGATAGGCACACCCTCCTTGAGCAGCAGGCAAAGCACCTTCTGCAAATACGCAGGAGAAACAACATTCGGAACAATATCCTCAACAATTGTCGGGTTAGTAGTCTTCAGCTTGTCAAGCATAGTCTTGACATCCTGTCTTGAAAGCAGCTCGTGAGAATAGTTCTTTATAATTTCCGACAAGTGCGTAATGATTACGGATGTCGGGTCAATAAGCGTATAGCCTGCGATTTCCGCACGAAGCTTGTTCTGCTCGGAAATCCATCTCGCGGGAATATTGAACGCAGGCTCAACAGTATCGATACCGTCAACCTCTTTTGTAACACTTCCGCTGTCGAGAGCAAGGTAGTGGTCCATCAGGATTTCCGCCTGAGCAACAACCTCACCCTTGATTTTTATAACATATTGGTTAGGGTTGATATGCTGGTTATCGGTCATTCTTACCGACGGGAATACCATACCCATATCCATAGCAAACTGTTTTCTGAAAATTACGACACGCTCGATAAGCGTACCGCCTGAATTTTCGTCAGCAAGCGGAATAAGGCTGTAGCCGAATTCCATTTCAATCGGCTCAACGTTAAGCAGCTTGTACACGTTGTCGATGTCCTTGTAATACTCCATTTCGGAAAGAGCTTCCTTGTGGGCTTCCATTTCCTGCACGGCAGCATCTGTCTGTACAGCCGCCTGATTCTGAGAACGAAGAAGCATCGTACCGAGCACAATAAGTGCAACACCAAGTACGCAAAGCTGAACCTTCGGAAATCCCGGGATAAGCATCATAATAATCATTACGCCGCCTGCGATAAGCATTACCATTGGCTGCGCACGCATCTGCCCCAGAATATCGGAGTTAAGAGTATCTTCGGAAGCACTTCGGGTAACAATCATACCCATTGATGTGGAAATCAGCAGCGCAGGTACCTGTGAACAAAGACCGTCACCAACTGTTGCCAGTGAGTAAACGCTAAGCACTTCCATGAATTCCATTCCGTCAAAGATAAGACCCATTACAGCGCCGCCCAACAGGTTAACGATTGCCGCAACAATAGAGAAGGTTGCGTCACCCTTAACGAACTTGGAAGCACCGTCCATAGCGCCGAAGAAATCGGACTCACGCTGAATTTTCAGACGACGCAGCTTTGCTTCGTCCTCTGTGATGATACCCGAGTTAAGGTCGGCGTCAATAGCCATCTGCTTACCGGGCATAGCATCGAGGGTAAATCTTGCTGTTACTTCAGCAACTCGTTCAGCACCCTTTGTAACAACGAGCATCTGAACTACAGTGATAAGTATAAATACGATAAATCCGATAACGGCGTTACCGCCCATTACGAATTGACCGAAGGATTTTACTATCTGACCCGCGTTACCCTGATTCATCAGGATAAGACGTGTTGAAGAAATATTCAGACCGAGTCTGAATATTGTTGTAATAAGGAGCATTGACGGGAAAATTGACAATTCCAGAGGCTCCTTGATATACATTGTAAAAAGAAGAATAACCAGTGACAGCGCAATATTCACAACAAAAAGCATATCCAGCAGCCAGGTAGGAAGCGGTATGATAATCAGGAATATTGCCAGGATAACGAATACCGTTACCGAGTTATTCAATATATTTTTCACGGTATAACGCAGCCTGCCTTTCTATCTGAACTGCTGCCTACATGCCTTTCGGCGCCTTTCCGTTCAGGCCGTATACAAATGCCAGAACCTCGGCAACAGCGTGGTAAAACTCATAAGGGATTTCCCTTCCTATATCAACGGACTTGTAAAGCCCTCTTGCCAGCGGAACATTTTCCACAACCTTTACGTTGTGTTCTTCCGCCTTATCTATAATTCTGAAAGCAACCTTGTCCGCACCCTTTGCAACAACAATCGGTGCACGGTCCTTGTTTTCGTCATATTTAATCGCAACCGCAAAGTGAGTAGGGTTTCTGATGATTACATCAGCCTCAGGAACAGCCTGCATCATTCTTGCCATAGCCATCTGCTGCTGCTTTTGTTTACGCTTACCCTTAACCTGAGGGTCGCCTTCCATCATCTTGTATTCTTCCTTGACCTCTTGCTTTGTCATCATTGCGTCCTTTTCCCATTTATATTTCTGGTAAAGGTAATCCACAGCCGCAACAGCAACAAAAACCGCCGCAAGCTTCATACATATCGCAAAAATCGTATCCGCAATATAAACCAGACCAACACCTGCTTCATATTGCAGAAGTCTTGATATCTCGCCTATTCTTCCTTTGATTTCACTGTACACAACAGCAACAAGAATAACAAGCTTTATGATAGATTTAGCAAGCTCAAAAAGCCCGCTTAATGAGAACATTCTCTTTATGCCGTTTATCGGATTAAGCTTGTCAAGCTTGAACTGAAAGGATTTTGTGCAGAAAATAAATTTTGTCTGAATACCCGTTGCAATAATCGGAATTATCATTGAAATTGCCAGAAGCGGACCTGCGGAAAGAAGAACGGTTTTTCCGATTTCGATAACAAGCTTTGAAGCAATTTCCATTCCTTCAATCTTTGTACCGTTATCGTCCATTCCATGGCCTGCAATGCCTATCCAGTAGGACATATCCTCCGTAACGGTTCTGTACATAAGCTGAGCAATAATTCTCAGCACGAAAAACATTACCAGAACTGACGCCGCCGTGACAACGTCCTTGCTTTGCATAACGTTGCCTTCCTTACGCATTTCACTGCGCTTGTGCGAGGTCGCCTTTTCGGTTTTTTCGCCGCCGCTTCCTTCAGCCATAGAAATCTCCTTTTATTTATTGGTAAAGACATGAAGCTATGCAATACATAAGTCTACGTATACATAAAACTATGCAATACATAAGTCTATGTATACATAAAACTATGCGGGCATAGTTGTCATAAACTCTCCGAGAGTATCCAGCCACATTTTCAGGTATCTGTCAACAAATTCCGAAATCGGAATTGCAATTAAAAACAGCATCATAAATCCAACCGCAACCTTCAGCTGGATGTTGACAACCATAATCTGAATCTGCGGAACGGATTTCATAAGCATTCCGACGCAGAATTCCAGTATAAAGCCTGCCGCAAGAATAGGCATTGCAAGCTTGATGACTGTTGCAAGCAACACCGACATATAAGACACGATATTGTATCCCAAATCGGGATTGAAGCCCTCTGCACCGATTGGAAGTGCGTCAAAGCTTATTACAAAAAGCTGTATGTATGACATATGTGCATTTGTTGCAAAGAAATACAGATACATCATAAAGCTGATGATAGAGCCCATAATTGACATCTGCACGTTGGTTTCAGGGTCAAATACCTTAGCCATACCCAGACCGGACTGCATATCCATAATTTCACCTGCGACCTGCACGGTGTTGAAAAACATATTTGTAATGAACCCGAGAGTCAGCCCGATAAAGACCTCCCTCAGAATCATCATCAGGTAAATCCCCGCCTGCGTGCCCGAATCAATCGGGTCAGGCTGAACTACCATTATCACAATCATTGTGATGAATATCGAAAGAATAACACGTACCATTACAGGAAGGTTTCTTCTTGATAAAAGCGGTGTAAAAGCAAAAATTGAAAGTATCCGTGCAAAAACCAGTATGTTGGTTTCAAAGCTGCGGAAAAGCACGATAAAAAAGTCCAACGTCTTCTCCTTTCCGCCTGCTACATTGCACCTGTCTGACTGCTTATCTGATTTATCAGTTCAAATATGTGATAAACAAATTCTGTGCAGCTTGCCGTCATTGTAGGGGCAAAAAGCAGCAGCAGAACAACAATCGTCAGCGCCTTAGGCACGAAAGTAAGGGTTTGCTCGTGCACCTGAGTTGCCGCCTGCAAAATCGCAATCACAAGACCAACCAGCATACTTATCAGCAGCATAGGCCCCGCAATTTTAATCGCCAGGATAAGCGCCTCACGGAAAATTTCAAGTACAAGCTCCTCAGTCATCTACGCCACCTCCGCTATGTGTTGAAGCCCGTGACAAGCGAGCCTACAAGCAGCGTCCAACCGTCACAGAGAATGAACAGCAGCAGCTTGAACGGAATTGAAACCGTTGTCGGCGGAAGCATCATCATACCCATTGACATAAGGATTGTTGAAACTATAATATCTATAACCAGGAAAGGAATATACAGCAGGAAGCCGATTTCAAATCCTATCTTGATTTCACTTAAAATAAATGCCGGAACAACCGTTACAAAGCTGACTTCCTCAATAAATTCCTCCTCTGTTTCGGCCTGGATTTCAGTGCCTGTCAGACCAAGGAAAAAGTCCATGGAATCGTTGCTGGTGTTCTTCAGCATCCACTCCTTCAGAGGCTTTGACGCCGCCTGCATCGCTTCAACGGAAGTGTACTCCCCGTTTTTGTACGGAACATAGGCAACCTCATTCATCTCATTGATAACAGGAGTCATAACAAACAAAGTCAGAAACAGCGCAAGCCCGATCATAACCTGATTAGGTGGAGTCTGCTGCACACCCATAGCATTTCGCAGAAGCGAGAATGAAATGATAATTCTTGTAAAGCAGGTAAGCATTACAAGAATTGATGGCGCAAGAGAAAGAATTGTAATTAAAATAATCAGGTCAATCGTAGTGGAGCTTTCGTTGATATTCAGCTGATCAAGAAGGTTCTGTGCCTCCTCATCATCTGTCAGCGGCTCTTCATAAGGCAGCGCCGTTGTTGTAACCGCTTCTTCAATATCCGCAGCCTCAGGCTGGGTTTGTTCTGTCTGCGGGGCGGTTGTTTCCAGATTAGGTATCGTAGTAACAATCCCCGTAGTTTCAGGCTCCGAAACGGCAAAAGCAGTCACGGAGGGAAGGGAAGCCGCCATCACCGCAGCGCAGATTATCCCCGCTGAAGCCTTGACAAGCCTCTTAAAAATCATTTTTTTCATTCCGTCCGTCCTCTTTATTTTCAACGGTTTCAGCGCTTACCTTATTTCTTTCGGCAAACGCTTTTTTAAGACTTTTCATAAAACTGCTTTCCTCGCCATCGGACACGTCTTCGGGCATAACTATGTCCTCATCATCAAGGTCGCATATTTTTGTAACAGCGTTAGGTGTAACCCCGAGAAGCATTTTCTTGCTTCCCACAGAAACAATCATCAGCTGCTTATCCTGCGCAATGCTGACGTACTCAATAATTTTCACCGAACGGTTGTTATACCCGAAACCGCCTGACATACGGTGCTTATTGAGCCATTTGTAGGCGTAAAAGGTCAGAAACAGCAGACCTATTACGCCAAGCAAGGCGCAGATTACAGTAAAAACTTCGCCAATCATTTATTAGCCGAGAACCTTCTGAACAGTCTGAAGAATTCTGTCAGCCTTGAAAGGCTTAACGATAAAGTCGAGAGCACCGAGCTTGATAGCTTCAACAACCATGGATTCCTGACCCATAGCAGAGCACATAACAATCTTAGCGGAAGGGTCAGCAGCCTTGATATCACGGAGAGCTTCAATACCTGTCTTGTTAGGCATTGTGATGTCCATGATTACGAGGTCAGGCTTTTCTGTTGCGTATGTATTGCAAGCGATTTCGCCGTCAGCAGCCTCGAGGATATTTGTGTAACCATTCTTTGTGAGAGCGTCCTTAATCATCATTCTCATAAAAGCCGCATCGTCAACGAGCATAATCTTCTTATCCATAATAAAACTCCGTTTCTCCGCCGCAGGAATAATATTTTTTGTTGTACTTCGGAAACGTCGGGCGGAGCCGTTTCCTGCTTGATATTCTTTGGAGCCGTTCATCTGACTCCGATTATTTGTTTATTTACTCCTTGCCGCTTAATGTGTCAAGGAACTTAGACTTGATAATTTCTGTAATTCTTACCGCAAAGTTATCGTCGATTACTACGACGTCACCCTTTGCAATCAGGTTACCGTTAACGATAATATCAACGGGAGCACCTGCCTGACGTTCGAGTTCGATAATCGTACCCTGTGTAAATTCCAGAATATCCTTTACCTTCTTTACTGCCGAACCGATTTCAACCGTAACGTTGAGCGGAACATTCATCAGCAGCTTGAGATTATCGTTCTGCTCCTGAGAGAGTGTATTGTTCTGATATGAAGCAAAGCTCTGAAGCTGAACGGGCTGAACATTCACAGCTGGCTGCTGCGGCATCATCTGAGGCTGCATCATCGGCTGCTGCATCATTGGCTGCTGAGGATACATTCCCTGCGGATACATACCGTACATAGCCGCCATATTCGGATCCATTGGCTGACCGTATGGCATCTGTGGCATTCCCTGAGGCATTGCCTGAGGTGCAGGTGTCGGAGCAGGTGCAGGTTCTGCAGCAGGAGCAGGAGCCGCAGCCGCTGCGCCGCCGCTGAGAAGCGCCTCAATTTCTTCCTGAGAAAGTGTTCCTCCGCCTGAAGAAGGTGCAGGAGCAGGAGCGGGAGCCGGTTCAGGCTCAACCTCTTCAATGCTGTCCATAATATTGTTGTATCCTGCCATCATCTTGTCTGCCATATCCTTGGCAAGGTCAAGTGTCAGTACAGAGATAAATTCCGAATTGATTACGCCGTCAATTGTAAGGTCGAACTTTACGGTGCAGACGTGATCCTGTCCTGCAATCTCGTACATTTCGTTCCTCATATTTTCGGCTGTGCTGCCCTCCTGAACAATTGCTTCAGGAGTTGAGATATCAACTGTAGTTTCAATGATTTCGGAAAGTGCTGTTGCAGAGGCACCCATCATCTGATTCATAACCTCACACACAGCGGAAATGTTCATTTCATCAAACTGGAAATCATCTGTAACCTCCAGCGGCAGACCCATCAGCTGATTAAGAATAAGCTGAACGTCGTTCTGCTTGAGAACAAGAACATTTTGTCCCGAAACACCCTGTGTATATTTAATTCTTACCATTATCGAAGGTTCAAGCTCAGGGAAAGACAACTCCTCGGACTTGACAATGCTTACCTGAGGGGTGGTAATCCATACCTTGGCGGAAAGCATATTGGAAACTGCTGTTGCCGCCGAACCCATGGTAATATTCATTATCTCTCCGATGGCGTCCATCTCTATATCGCCGAAGCCTTCGAGAATAATCTTCTCATCGCTCATTAGAGTAACCTTCCTTTCCGTATGCAGAATAATCCGTTTGCTTCTGCACGGTTATTTTCCCAAATCCTTGTATATGTTATCAATCTTGACAGCTTTCTTCTTGTTCTTTATACCAAGCTTACCGTCGAACCAAATATTGTCTCCGATTTTCACGGTAACATTGCTGTCAATCGGCATATTCAAAGGAATTATGTCGCCCACCTGCATCGTAAGCACATCGAACAGGTCAAGCTTTGTGTCACACAGAATTGTATCAATTCTGAGATCGGAATCCTTGATAGCTTCAAGCAGAGAGAAGCGTCTTTCCTTTTCTCTCTTCGGGTCAAGCTTCTTCGTTGTTCTTGACCATCTGTCGCCGAATTTCGCCATGATTGACTCAAGGTTCATAGCAGGGATGCAGAAGGTCATAGTGTTCTTGAGATCCTTTATCTCCATTTCAAGTACAACGAGAATTACAACCTCGTCAGGAGAAATGGACTGCATGACTCTTGCATTTGTTTCAATCGTTGTAATCGACGGATTGATATCTATATATGTACCCCAAGGGTCTTTAAGCAGACCTGCCATTTTGTTCAGAACAGTGGAGAAAAGACCAATTTCAATTTCGGAAAAATCCCTGTTCTGTTCAACATAGTTTCCGCTTCCGCCCATAAGGCGATCCATCATTGAATAAGCAATCGGGTTGGAAACCTGCATAATGCAGTTTGTTTCCAGAACATCGTCATCGGTTATACCCATATTAACCATTGACATCATAACATAGTCAGGCAACGCATTGTTGAACTCATAGTAAAGCTGCTCTTCTATCTGTAGAACCTCAACCTTACAATAAACTCTCATAAGACCTGTCAGATACGAGGAAAGCACTCGGGAGTAGTTTTCAAAGATACCGTCGATAACCTTGAGCTGTTCCTTGGTGAACTTCTTAGGCATCTTGAAGTCATAGTTCTTTATCTTCTGCTCCTTGGACTGTTCCTCTATCTCCTCAAAGGCTTTTGAGCCTTCGGCAGAAAAGCTGTTCAGCAGTGCGTCAATCTGGCTTTGTGACAATACGTCAGCCATTTTTTAGCAACCATCCTTTCCGGAACGGATATTTCCGGTTTTATTCAACTGCCTTATTCGGCAGCAAGTACGTCTTCCTTGGAAACGTAAACCCTGTCAGGATCTGTCCTTTCGGCATCAGCCTCAGGAGCAGCCTCAACTGCGGCATCCGTTTCGGGAACCGCACCTTCAGGTGTGGAATACTGAACAAAGTCTGTGCCGTATTCCATCTGGAACAGCTCCTGGATAACCTCGGGGTCTGTGAAATCCACATCATTTCTGATGAATACTATTTCAACTCGTCTGTTCTGACGTCTGCCTTCTTCCGTATCGTTCGTATCAACAGGTCGGTATTTACCATAACCTGCTGCCGAGAACTTTTCGGGGTCACAAGCGTCAAGACTGAGCATATAGTTGATAACTGAAGTGGCACGACCCGATGAAAGTGTCCATTCATTTGCATCGGAATTTGCCGCGCCTGCGGTATGACCGCTTACTTTGATTGCGTGAATTCTTTCATTCACGCTTCTGATACCGTCTGAAATGATATCGAGAATATATTTACCCTCATCAAGCAGCACGTCACTGTCGCCTGCGAAGAAGATATTGTCACGGAAACGCATATAAACACCCGTGTTTGACATTTCAACACTTACGCTGTCCTGTAGATTGTTGGTTGTAATAACTTCCTTAAGATACATAAAGAAGTCCTCAAAATCAACGATTTCGTCGTAAACATCAACCTCAGGCACCGTATCGTCATAAACTGCAGTAGGGTCATTTTCGGGGTCAGGCTTACCGACAACCTGAACCTGTGTATCGGAAATCTTACCCTTGGAGAAAGCCTCGGCAATATACTGCCATTTGCTTGCGTCCATGGAGGACATTGAATAAAGCAGAACGAAGAATGTAAGAACCAGCGTAATCATATCACCATAGGTGTCCATCCAGTTAGCGCCTTCTTCTTCAGGTGCCGGTCTTCTTTTAGCCAAAGTCTTTTCCCCCTTTCGACATAATGCTATAATTCATCCGAGTATAATTTAAGTTATATAATTATACCATACTTTAAGACAGATTTAAAGGTTATTTCTGAAAAAAGTTCACTTTTTAGCCACGGAATTTTCCGTCATATTTTAGGCACTTTGCACATTTACGTCCAAAAACAGGCAAAAAAGTTTATTCACCCTCACTTGCAGGACCGTTGTTTTTCTTAGGCTTGTGTGTACTCGGAAGCATCATACGGAGCTTTTCTTCTACGTAACGTGGGTTAGCGCCTGAGATGATAGCAAGTGTACCTTCTTCGATAATCTGAAGACAGAGAACTTCCTGATTGTGGTTGTATTTACAAAGGTTACCGATTGGTGTGAAGATAAGGTGGGCAAGAATACAACCATAGAATGTAGTTACAAGGGCTGTAGACATACCCTGACCGAGAGTTGCAGCAGAGTTAGGATCACTCGGATCAAGACCTGCAAGCATATTGATAAGACCGATAAGTGTACCGATCATACCGAGAGCAGGAGCAACAGCGGAAGCCTTTGACCAGAGAGCATAGTTATTTTCGTGACGCTCACAGATGAAGTTGATGGAGTCATCAAGCATACTCTGAACCTTATCGGAGTCATTAGCGTCAACGATAAGCATAAGAGCAGCCTTCATAAATGGATCGGGACAAGCATTTGCAGATTCTTCAAGAGCAAGAATACCCTTCATACGAGCTGTTTTACAGTAGTCAACCATTTCCTCTATGTACTTATCAGGATCGTATTTCTTTGGCAGAAATGCAATTTTAAGCATTTTCGGCACTTTAGTAAGAACGGACAGCGGAAAGTTGAAGATTACCGCGCCGATAGTACCGCCAAGAACGATAGCAACGGACGGCGGATCCCAGAATCCAGCAATATCACCGCCCGTCATAATTCCCCAGATTACAAGCCCTATGGCAAGAAGTAATCCGATAATACCCGAAATATTCATAACAAACTTCCTCCAAAATTTATTTTAGGCAATGTCAGAACAACATTCAGCCGTAATTTTCTTATTTATTGTTAGGATAACTTTCGCGTCTGAATTCAGCAGACTTGTCAATAATTTCCTGAACGCTTTCCTTTACAAGATATCTGTGACCGTTCTGCATTGTCACAACCGTATCGGGAGTTTCCTCTGCAATTTCGATGAAGTGTTCGTTAACGAGAAGAACTGTTCCGTTAATTCGTGTAAGCTGAATCATAAGCAAACTCCTTTATGTAATATTTGTTTAATTTTATACGTTTTGTAGAAATTCAACGGTTCTGCGGAACAACCTGCTGTTCCGCAGACCGTGAAATCCGAGGGGTGTTCCTCCGCCCGCCAAAGCGTGAGGAACGTAAGGGATTGCGGCTTTAACCGCTGTAAATATAAGTCCGTATCCGCTTTCAACAGCGCCAACTGTTGCACGAAAGCGGTATTATAGAATCATGAGTCTGTGTTTTACGGTTTTCATTTTTATTTTATAAAAATGAAAATTTATGATGACAATCATAAAAGTAAAACACTGAGCTGAAAAGCATAAAATGCTTTTCAGTTTATTATCTCTTGAGGTTTACAAGCTCTTCAAGCATGGAGTCGGAAGTTGTGATAATTCTTGCGTTAGCCTGATAACCTCTCTGTGTAACGATCATATCAGAGAATTCCTGAGCGAGGTTAACGTTGGACATTTCCAGCTTGTTGGACTGTGTAAAGCCTGCACCTGAGTCGCCGGGCTTCTTGATCTTTGCAACACCTGAAGCAGCTGTTTCAAGGAAGGAAGTATTACCGTCTTCAATAAGACCTTCCTGGTTGTCAAATGTAGCAAGTTCAATTCTTGCGATAGCCTTCATCTTACTGTTGTATGTAACTGTGATAACGCCGTCTACACCAATATTGAAGTTTTCAAGGTCAGCGAATGTAAGCCATTTTTCGGTATCTTCCAGATCCTCAGCATAAGCCTGATTGATAAGTTCTTCAATATTGATGATATTTGCAGCTGTAAGGTCGGAGCTGAATACATCTCCTTCTTCCTCATTATCGCCTTCTGTATTTCTGCCTGAAGCAATATTAAGCGTATCAAGAATAGCAGCACTTTCATCGCCTACGAGAGCAAGACCTTCGTCAGAGTTACAAGTACCGAGTACAAAGGTATTTGCACCTGCAACAAGGTTACCGTTGCTGTCGATTGAGAAATTACCCATTCTTGTATAGGTTGTAGACTTAGGAGGAATGTTGTATGGGTCAGCAAGCATACCTGTGTCAGGGTCAGCATTAAGCAGTGAACCATCAAACTGAGATGTGATAAAGAAGCCGCTGCCGCTGATTGCTATATCAAGAACTCTGTTTGTTGACTGGAAGGATGACATTTCCATATCCTTGTCAATAGAGCCAAGCTGTACACCATAACCAACTGTGGATGGGTTGTTACCCGCAAATGCGTGAGTACCTGCTGTTTCACCGATTGATGTCTGATAGTAAACATCACGGAAGGTAACTCTTGAAGCCTTGAAGCCATATGTATTAACGTTAGCGATGTTATTACCGATAACGTCCATTCTCTGCTGGTGTGTCGTAAGACCCGATACACCTGAGTAAAGTGATCTAACCATAAGTTAAGCACTCCTTTTTTAAATTAAGTGTGCGCTGACCGAAGCATCGTCCTTCAATCGTTCGGGACGAAACGGTTTCCTTTCGGTCCGACCGTATAAATAAGTCAACGCCAAATTAAAATCGGTAAAAGAATTGATTTTCGAAGAAAAGCTATTCTTGGGGTTCAAAAGCAAAGCTTTTGAATTTTAAAAGTTTTCGAAGAAAACTTGGAGTTCAAAAATCGAAGATTTTTGAATTTTTACATTATTACAGTAGAGTCAATATTTGTAAAAATGTTTCCCTGCATATCATCTGCAGAAAGTGTTGTAATAACCTTGTTGTTCTTTACGCTTACGAGAAATGCTGTCGTATCAATCATAACAAGTGCGTCTGCCGAGCCTCTTTCGCCTGCAAGCTCAACCGCTTTGTTCAGTCTGTCCAGCTTATTGTCCTCGGAGAGGTCAATATTACGCTCGTGTATTCGTTCCATAGCGTGCTTGGAAAACTGCACACCGCTGCTCTGATTGAGAGCTTCGAGCTGGCTTTTCAGCTCCTTGGCAAAATCGCTGTTCTGAGGGTTAACCGTCTGCGCACCGTTCGGATGCAGCTGTGGCAGCCCCTGCGCCTTGCCGGTCGTTACCGATACATTTCTCAGCTGAAGATATTCACTGATTAACATTCGGCACCATTTCCTTTCATTAAACAGGATTTACTACTGTAATGCCCTGTGATTCAAGGTAATTGTTGAACTGTCTGAGAGCTGTCTTATCATAATTTTCCATCGGACGTGAATAATGTCTGATTGCTCTTTCAAACGCTGTAAGCTTACCTGTAAGCTTGCCCGGTGCAAATTCTCTTGTGCAGATTTCATCGAGAGTAAGGTTACCTGAAGTTGTCATCCAAGTGGAGTGACCGTTCTTGAGAAGAATTTCAACTCTCTGTGTTCCGTCTGCGAATGTAATAACCTCGCCAAGCTGACCAACGCCGCTGTAGCCGATCTCTGTAACAGGCTTTCCGCTTGAAGAATAACCGATAATCTCATCAGTCTTGATTCTTGAAGTGATAGCTGTGTTGTGAATGAAACGGATATCATACATTCTTGTTCCGAGTGCATCAGCAAGTGCTGCTTCTTCAGGATATTTTTCAACAGAAATTCTGTGAGGTACACAGTCAGGTTCGGAAACGCCTGCCTCTGTTGTTACACCCTTGAGCTTGCCGTCAGCTGTTCTTTCTGCTGTTTCAGGATCAAGATTTGCTGTGGAAGTAACTCTGCCGCTGCTGTAGGTGTTATCAACATCCTTGAGAGTAACTGTTCCTGAAAGAACTGCTCCGTCAGCATAGATACCTGCCGCATAATCGGGAACCTTAAGCTCTGCTGTCTGAAGTACATATTCGTCAGTAATTTCCTGAGTTTCAGTTACCTCTGCCGCCTTGCTTACACCGTTTGCCTCATCGATTGAGTCAAGCTCCTTCATATAGTCGTCAATAAGGGACTGAGATTTCTGTACAACATTCTGTGCTTTAACTGCCGCACCCTGTGCTTCTGCAGATGCACTTACAGTCATTACGTTTTCCTCTGCCTTGCCTGAAGTTGTGTCGCCGTTCACTTCGTCAGTAACAACCGTAACATTTTCTTCAGCATTTTCCTCTGTACCTGCTTCAGCCTTTGCCTCAACAATCTCAACTGTAGACCGCGGAACTGCTTCCTTGCCGTTAAGAACAACGTAGCTTTCACCGCCCATGAAGATAACATCAGTAACCTTGCCTGTTTCGCCTGTGAGAGTGATCTTCACGTCCTTGCCTACCATTGAGTAAAGGTCTTTGTAAACATCATCGGAAACAATGTCGGAAACTGTCGTGCAGTCATAGCCCTTACCATCAATCATAAGCTTCGGCTCACCGTTTGTAACAGTAACGGATTCAACCTTGCCTGTGTAGTAATCATAACCGTCACTTACAGTAACAACCTTGCCCACAAGAGAAGTGGAATAGCTGATATTGTTCTGCTGGGTCATATTCTTGATACCTTCAAGCATAGAATACTGTGCCATCTGGTTGAGAACTTCGGAGTCCTTCATCGGATCATTGAAATCCTGATTCTGCATCTGTGAAACAAGCAGCTTGAGATAGCTGTCAAAGTTCATGTAGCTGTTGGATTCATCATTGTCGCCTGCAGTTGTATCAATATATGTATTTGAATACTTACTGTAAACGCCGACATTGGATAATCTTAAGCTGTCGTCCATAATTTAGCCTCCTTGAGTTTTGCTGTGCCTGTAACGGCTTCTGTTTCTTCAATTCCGTCAATTTCTTCGATTCTGCGGTTGTTAGTGCTGCCTCCCTGATTTTCGCCTCTGTTCTGTGCGAAGTTGAATCCCTGATTTGTGAAATCAAGTCCCATCTGCTCAGCCGCATTGCCCGCCGCTACAACAAGAACTTCCTTAACGTTGTAGTTCTGGTTCTGAAGGCTTGTGGTAAGAGCTGCCGCACGGTCTGCCATTGCCTTGCCTACCTCATCATACTGTGCAGTAAGAAGAACTGTAACCGCACCGTTTTCCTTGATAAGCTTGACAGCAACCTCGCCAAGATTTTCCGGCTTGAGAATCATTGTCAGCTCTTCAACACCGTTGCTGCTCTTCATAGCTGTAAGCTTTTCTGTAATGACCTCAGTAACCTGAATCTGAACGGATTCCGCAGTTTTTTCTGTTATCACGGGCTTGTCGGTGATAACCTCAGGCTTTACATCTGTCATAAGCTCAGGATTGATTTCATCCTCTGTGCTTATTTCAGCAACCTGCTTGCTTGCGTTGTTAATCTTGACTGCTGTAAAATTAAGTCTGAAAACATCGGGAACATTCTCTGTCTTTTCGTAGGAAATGCCCTTGATGTCAGCAAAAAGCTGTTCCATCTTTTCAGCATCTTCGGGGTTGATTTCGCAGATAGTCTGCTTTGCAGCCTTGAGAACATCAGCCGCACTCATAAGGTCATTGCCGTCAGCAATTCCTGTAGGTGCTCCAAGCAACGAAGCCATAAGCTCTGCCGCTGTTGTTTCGTCAGCATCCTCACCGAGGATTTTCACGATACTGTCTTCAAGCTCAGCAATGATTTCATCTGCCGCCTTGCCTTCAGTAAGCTCCATTTCAATCATCATACCTGTCTGATTGAGAAGCTCACAGCCGAGAAGCATATCTTCCTCGTCCTCTGCCATACCTGCGCTTCCGTCGGAGAAAAGTGCAAACAGGTCTGTTGCCCTTTCCTTATCGTCATCAGAACCTCTGAACGCCTTGAGAACTGTCTGTAAAAGCTTAAGCATAGCCTTTTTCATATTCTCGTCAGCATTTTCGATAGCATTGAGAACTGCGGAGAAATCCTGCTCTGCCTCATCCTCGGGCATTGCCGCATCAACCTCACCGTTTTCAGCCGCCTGATTAACCGCACTGTCAGTAACAAGCTCCTTCTGCGCCGCAAGTACATCGGAAAAGCTGCTGCCGTCCTCAGGAATTTCCGTCAGAGCATTGCTGCTTCCGCTGCTTACAGAAGCCGCCATAACCGCCGCCTGTAAATCAAACAAAACCGTATTCAATTGTATTTACCTCCCTTCATTATAATAGTATATATTTAAAGTGCTCAGCATTACGCTTTGCCCCTTAAATCAATTTAAAATTATTCATTTTTATATGTGCTGTTCTGAACGTACTCCGCAATGAACTGCTCATCAGCCTTGGCAACCTTGAAGTTGTACTCCTCAAGCTGTTTTTCCTCCAGCTTGTCAAGGGACGAAACCTCTTTTGTCGCCTCAATTACAACACCAAGCTGCTTCTGCACCCTTACCTCCATTTTTTCAATGGAAGCCTCCAGCTCTTTTATTTGCTGGGAAAGGGAATGGTGATAACCCTTGAAGGTTGTAACCTGAAGGATTGACATACCCTGTGCGGATTTTACACAGAACTCCTCATTGGACTTCCTCAGCTTTTCCTCGAGAGCATTCTTCTCGTCGATATACTGCTGCTGCTGGCGTCTTAAATGAGCAAGGTCATTCTTTTCTCTGTCCAGCACCTGCTGCTTGTAGCCCTTGAGCTTGTTCAAGGAAAATTCAAACCGTTTCAAGGTTTAACCCTCCGTAACAAATTTATCTCAACCTCTTATTTTACGGCAGCCTTCATCATCTCAACAGTTTCCTCAAAGCTGAACGCTTCGTCGGTAGCCTGCTGTAAGAAAGCGTTGATTTTGTCGATTTTTCTCAGTGCCTCGTCAAGTGCTGGGTTTGTACCCTTCTTGTAAGCACCGATTGAAACAAGGTCGTAGTTGGAATAATAAACCGACAGCAGATTACGCATCTTTGAAGCTGCGTCACGCTGCGGCTTGTCGGCAATTTCCGACATAAGACGAGAAACCGACTCCAGCACTTCGATTGCGGGGTAATGGTTTCTTGCCGCAACCTTTCTGGAAAGAATAATGTGTCCGTCGATGATACCACGCACTGTATCGGAGATAGGCTCGTTTGTATCGTCACCCTCAACAAGCACTGTGTAAATGCCTGTGATTGAGCCCTGCTCAAAGTTACCCGCTCTTTCAAGCAGCTTCGGCATCGCCGTGTAGATTGACGGTGTATAACCTCTTGCGATAGGCGCCTCTCCAACCGCAAGACCGATTTCTCGCTGTGCCATTGCGTATCGTGTCAGTGAGTCCATCATCAGCAGGACGTTCTTGCCCTGGTCCTTGAAGTACTCAGCAATAGCCGTTGCTGTCATAGGGCATTTGTTGCGCATCATCGCAGGCTGGTCAGATGTTGCAACAACCAGCACCGAACGCGCCATACCCTTTTCGCCAAGGTCACGCTCAATAAACTCAAGAACTTCTCGTCCACGCTCGCCGACCAGAGCGATAACATTTATATCTGCCTGAACCTCTCTCGCAATCATACCCAGAAGCGTTGACTTACCAACACCTGAGCCTGCAAAGATACCCATACGCTGACCTCTGCCTATTGTCAGCAAGCCGTCAATTGCCTTTACCCCGAACGGAATAATGTCATCAATTCTCGGTCTTGTCAGCGGGTTAACAGGTTCACCTGCAATGGAATATCTGTCTGTTGTGTTTATCGGAGGTCCGCCATCAATCGGCTCACCAATCGCATTGATAATTCGTCCCACCAGCTCGTTGCCCACGTCAACCTGAAGCTGTCTGCCCGTGTTGTCAACAATTGACCCCGGGCCGATACCCTCAATATCGGTGTATGGCATAAGCATAACCTTGCCGTTGTTGAAGCCTACAACCTCGCCGTAAATATAGGACGCATCAGCCTTGCCGTTTTCATTCTTACGGTAAATTCTGCACACATCGCCTATATTCGCAGTCGGTCCCGACGCCTCAATGGTCATACCGATAATCTTTTCAATTTTACCCTTGTATCTGAACAAATCCGCCTGCTTGACGGCGTCCCGAACTGCTGTAAAATTCATATCAATGCTCCGATAGTGTTAATCCTGTGTTTTGCCTCTTGTGTTGTTGAGAATTTCCTTCAGGAAATCAAGCTGAGTCGGAATGCCTGCGTCCACGATTTCCGAACCGTTGTCCAGAATAATCGTGCCCTCCTCGGCCTCGTCATCAAACTCGATTTCAACCTCAGGAACAAACGGGATAAGCTCCTTGATAAGCTTTTCGTCCGTTCTGAACCTTTCGGTAAGTCCGTCCTCTGCAAGAGTAATCTTCATATAGTCGGAATTACGGAAATTCTTTGCCGCCTCAGCAACAATACCCTCGATAATCTTCGGGTTTGCCTCAAGCTCAGCCCTTGTGATTTTCTTTACCATCTCAAAAACCGTAGTCCGCAATTCGTCCTCGTTTGAAATATAGTATGCTTCCTTTCTGGAATTTATCTCGGAAAGGAGCTTGCCTGAAGCGTCGATGTACTTCTTGTATTTTTCCAGCGACTCCTCACGACCGCTTGCGTAACCTTCATTATAGCCCTCTGTTTTTGCCTGCTCCTTGAGAATTACGCATTCGTTCTGGGCTTTTTCCATAACCGCCATAGTCGCCGCTTTTGTATCAGCGGTAATAGCAGCGGCTTCTTTTTTAGCCTGCTCTATAATCTCGGCACGTTCCTTTTCAAGCTGTGCACTTCTTTCCGCAAGAGCAACCCTTAACCGCTTTGCAACTTCCTCGTTTATGCGGTATTCCTCAGCAGCCTTCTTTTCAGCCGCCTCCTGTTCCTCACGTCTGCGAAGCTCCTCCTCGGAAAGCACCTCGCCTGTTTCATCATCTTCAACAGGGATATAAACCGTATTGTCAATGGTAACAGGCTCGCCCATTTCATAAGCTGTGCCGATGTTCCTAACGATTTTAAGCAATTATCTCGTCCTCTCCGCCCTTGCCGATTACCAGCTCGCCTTCTTCTTCAAGATGACGGATGATACCAACAATTCTCTGCTGAGCCTCGTCAACGTCACGCATACGCACGTTGTGGAGGTACTCGATTTCCTGCTGAATGGATTCCTGCATTCTCTGCGGCATATTTGCATAAAGTGTAGCAGCAACTTCTGCGTTGGAGCCCTTGATTGCAATAGCCAGATCCTTTGTTTCCACGTCTCTGATGAAACGCTGGATGGACATAGAGTCGAGAGAGAGGATATCCTCGAATACGAACATCTTCTTCTTGATTTCTTCCACGAGAGCGGGATCTCTTGCGGAGAGTTCGTCGAAGATGTATTTTTCTGTACCACGGTCAACCTTGTTGAGTACGTCAGCAACATAGTTGATACCGCCAACTTCTGTAAGATCCATAGAAACAACAGCCGCAAACTTTCTTTCGAGAGTGGACTCGATTGCCTTGACTGTTTCAGGCGAAGCGGATTCCATCTTCGCAATTCTTTCAACAACCTCAACACGCTTTTCTCTCGGCAGCTCCTGAAGAACAGCAGAAGCCTGTTCGGAGTTTACGTATGAGAGCACGAGAGCGATTGTCTGCGGATGCTCGTTCTGGATGATAGCAAGAAGGTTCTTGTAGTCGGACTTTCTGACAAACTCGAAAGCCTTTGTCTGCATGGATTTGGAAACCTTCTCCATGAGCTTCTGTGCCATTTCGGGGCCGTAGGCCTTTTCCAGAACAGATCTTGCGTAGTCGATACCGCCTTCTGTGATAACCTTCTGGGTCAGACACAGTTCATAGAATTCATTGAGAACTGAGTCGACCTGACCAATATCCATATATGGAAGGCTTGAAACCTCGAAGGTGAGCTTTTCAACTTCATCATCGCTCAAGCGCTTATAAACATGAGCAGCATTTTCTGCACCTATAGAGGTGATAACCACTGCCGCTTTCTGCACGGGGGTAAGTTCCTGAATATCCGGCATCAGTTAATCCTCCTCTTCCTTCATCCAGCTTCTGAGAAGCTGAGCCACAATTTCGGGGCTGAACTTCGCAAATTCGCTGATTTCTCTTCTGATAACAACTTCCTTGGTTTCGATCTGGTCGTCGGTAAGGCTTGGTACCTCGATCGGCTCTCCCGCATCGCTGAAGGTGAATGTATCCACAACACCCTCTGCGTCCTCCTCGCCAAGTCCGCTGCTTTCGATAATCTTCTTCTCGAATTCCTTTCTCTTCTTCTTGGAGTTGCTGGACAGAATTGCCATAACAATAAGAAGAACAAGAATAAGGATAAGTACGATTGCACCAACAAGAATAAGCTGGTCAAATGTAAGACCGAACAGATACTTCGGAGCGGCGCTTACAGGAACGTCACCCTCGTCGTCAAATCTTCTGAAGTTTGTAACTGTAACAACATCTTCCAGAACCTCAGGGTTAACCGTACCCGCATTTCCGACAAGGCTTACCAGCGACTGTCTTTCAGCTTCGGAAAGGTAATCGGTGTAAACAACAACCGAAATGGAAAGACCTGCGATATCGTAGCCAGCCTTTTCAACCTGTTCCTTGTATGTATCAACAAGATATGTATTTGTATATTCCTCTTCCGCCCAGCTTCCGCCGCCGTTTGTATCGCCTGTAGGATATGTATCATCAGCATTGCCCTCAACGCCGACAACGCCGCCGTCAACAGTCGTTCCGCCGTTTGCACCTGAATAGTGGTTATGCTGAGCAACACCTGTATTTGTATTTCCCTCAGGGGAGTAGTCGGTAGTTTCACTTACCTTTGTGTCGAAGTTAAGCACCATATTTACCGCAACAGAAACACCGTCGTCGCCGTAAATCGGGATAAGCATTTCAAGAATTTTATCCTTGATTGAATTTTCAAGCATTGTCTTGAACGCAAGCTTCTTTGTTTCGTCAGTAACAAGGTCAAATTCGGTTTCGTCAATCACAACCTGAGGAATACCGTAATTGTCAACAATTACCACATTTTCCTCTGTAAGTCCTGACCAGGAGGACTTGACAAGATTTGTGATACCGATAACCTGCTTGCTTGAAAGCTTGTCAATACCATCAAGATGAACTACAACACCTGCTGTCGGGAACTGCTTGTTTGAAGTAATTACCGTATTCTTCTGCTCAGGCTCTGTAAGTGTAACATGAGCCTCGCTGATATTTTCCATTGAGCCGATGAGTGCACTGAGCTTGTTTTCCATATCAATTCTGTCATAAGTCTTACGCTCATCGTTTGTCGTGAACATACCTGTCTTTTCAGTTGTAAGGGTATAGTTCATATTGCTCTTGGGGTAATTCTGCTGGGCAAGAGAAATCGCAATCTTATCCTCCGTGCCCTTCAGTACGGTAATCGACCCGCCCGAAAGTTCTGCCTCATATCCCATTTCCTCAATGAGAGCAACCATTTCAGCCGCTTCAGCAGTTTCAAGCCCCTCATAGAGAACTATATAATCCTTTTTATTCAGAACAACCGTCACAATGATTGCCAGAAGCAGTATCGCCGCAAGAATTGATATGTAAAGAATCTTGCGCACCTTGCTCTGACCGTCCCAGAAGGTTGTGAAGGTCTTTTTGACCTTTGTTACCTGTTCCTTAACCGCCATTTTATGAAAATTCCTTCCTTAACGGCAACATCTGCCGCAAATCTTGTTCAATAAGTTACATTGTAATCTGGAGCACCTTGTCATAAGCGTTTACTGCCGCATCCTTGATTGCAACAAAGGTTTCAACAGCAACAGCCGCCTTTGTCATATTGTTGTAGATTGTGTGGAGATCATCAATTTCGCCCATTGCAAGACGAACTGAATCTTCCTGAACAACTCTCTGTGTTTCCTGAACGTCGCTGAAAACTTCCTTGAACACGTCGGAAAACTGGGGATTATCGACACTGTCAGACACAGCAGCCGCTGCATTGTTGTTGTCGAAAAGCGACTCAACAGGCTGAATAGCATTGCTGATTGGTACAATAAACATAATCTATCTCCATTCTGAAATCAATTTAAATTCTTATTCCGAGTAATCGTTAACTTATCTGCCCTTCAGCGTTCTTGCCGTGGAAAGCATAGCCTTAACAGCATTGAACGCAGCAGCGTTTGCCTCATAGGAACGCTGTGCAGCAAGAAGGTCAATCTGCTCCTTGGTGTTGTCAACGTTGCTCTTGTAGATGTAGCCTTCCTCGTCAGCAAGCGGATTGTCAGGGTCATAAACAGGAACAAACGGAGCGTCATCCTCTATTACCTCTGCAACAGTAACACCTGCAGACTTGTATCTGTCCTCATGATTGAGGTAGTAAACTCCTCTGCTGTATTTCTTTGCGTCCTCATTCTCCTCGTAAGCAAGTCTTGCATACTTATCGAGGATATCGCCGAATTTCTTCTTTTCGGAGAACACAACCAGCTGACGGCAGTATGGGTCACCGCCGGGAGAAGTATTGTAGGTTTCCTGATTGGCAATATTCTGTGAGATAATATCCATTCTCAGACGCTGCGCCGAAAGAGCGGAAGCGCTGATATCAAGTGAGCTTAAAAAAGACATACAGACCGTCCTTTCATAAAAATCGGAATAAACGTAAAATGCTGCATCAGCAGGCAAACCTCGACGTTTCACAACGTGAAACTCGCAAATATAATTGAATTAAAATTCAATTTTATTTTGAGATTGCCGCTCTTATCATTGCATAATTGTTGTTGAGGTAATCAGTGAGAGCACCGTACTGATACTGTGCATCAGCAAGAGCAGTCTGCTCTTTTTCCATATCGACGTTGTTGCCGTCAAGAATCTGATTTGTATTTGTTTCATATGTAGTAACCACGCTCAGCTCAATCGGGTCTGTACAATTTCTGTCATCTCTGCGGTGATAGTTGTCATCTTCAACTTCATCGTGGTATCTGCATTTGCACTTTTCTTTAAGAATAAGTCCGAATTCAACTGTTTTAGCCTTGTAATCAGGCGTATCGCTGTTAGCAATATTATTTGAAATAACCTGCTGCTTGTACCAGGTAGCATCAAGAGCCTGCTCAGCAAGGTTGTGAGTTACGCTGTCAAAAAGACCCATAATATCCTTCCTTTCCCGACAAAGAGTCGTCCTAAAGGTCAACAGGGCGCACTTGCCCATAATTATTCAATATTATTATATATCATTTTCACCAAAATTACAAGCGAATACCGAAATTCTTTGCATTTTTAACCGTAAAAATTTTAACGATATTTCTATGAATTTTCCCTAAAGTGTACAAATTGTCATACGCTAATACAAAAATATTCACAATTTGACGCATATTTTTGGTTATGATTACCATAACATCAGGCAACTTATACGTTTAGGAATACTACTGTGCACTTTATACAAAAAGTTTTCGGAAAATTGGAAATGTAACTGTTTCACAAGTGAAAGCGCTTTCATTTTTAACAAATTATACAAATAGCAAAACCGCCTCCATATTGATATGGAAGCGGTAATTTCAGTTATTCAACAATATATTTTTCCTGAACAGGATTGAACTCGGAAGCGTCGATGAGTCCCTTTGCGATAGCATCAGACTTGATTTCGACATAAGCAAAGGAAAGCGCGGAATAATAATACGGGAAAACATAGAGAATACCGAGAATATTGTATGTAAGCCCAGACAGGAACATCCAGCCTAAAAAGCTCAGATGCAGATAGAACAGGTCGCCCTTGTGGCCGTCCATCATAATTCTGCTAAGCTCAATTGCACGCTTTGCAGGAATATTCGGATTTTCACCCTTGATGAAAGCAGTCTGACTGTAGCTGTAGGTCTTGATAATGCCGGGAACAATAAACAGCAGAGTCCACAGGAATGTATACAGCTGCATAAGGAACATCGTACCGATGCTGCCCCAGATGCGTTCTTTTTTGTAGGGTGCAAAAATTTCACCCAGCGAGGTTTTTTCATAAATTGATTTTCTGTACCAATCCATAAAGCCAATCATAAGCGGGTTAAGCGCAAGGATTATTGCAATGTATAACGCATCTAAAATCAATGAAATTATGAATGTTCCCACTGCCGCTCCCGCAACGGCGTTTTCAGTTTCCGAGCCGCCTGCGATTGCAATGCCGAACATTGAAACACCCATAAAAATTCCCATAAAAAGATACAGCGCAAACATAGCACCGAATACTACACCGAAATAAATCAGCTGCGATAAAATAGAGCTGCCCATATTATTCTTGTAGAAAAGTCTTGCATTTGCCTTTATTCTGTCGTGATCGTAATTCACAATAACCCCTCCTGTAATAATTCTGCAAAAAGGGCGGAACAAGTCCGCCCTCCTTTTTACATCCGAAGTTTGTGTTTTGCAAAGCAAAACACTGAACTGAAACTTACTTTGTAAGTTTCAGTTTTAAGCCATAAGCTTAACCATAACTGCCTTCTGTGCGTGAAGACGGTTTTCAGCTTCTTCGAAGATTTCCTCAGCGTGTGCTTCAAATACCTTTTCAGTAATTTCTTCCTCACGATGAGCAGGCAGACAGTGAAGCACCATAGCGTCCTTCTTTGCCACGCCCATAATCTCGTCATTGATCTGATAACCCTTGAAAGCAATCTTACGCTTTTCAGCTTCACCCTCCTGACCCATGGAAGCCCACACGTCAGTAATTACAACGTCAGCATTTTCAGCAGCCTTCATTGGTGAATCTGTAAGCTCGAAGCAGTCGAAATCCTTGGCAAATTCCATGACCTGCGGGTCAGGGTGATATCCTTCGGGACAAGCTACGGAAACAGCCATACCAACCTTCAGACAGCCAACGATAAGGGAGTTTGCCATATTGTTGCCGTCGCCGATAAAGCACATCTTCAAGCCGCCAAACTGACCCTTGAATTCACGGATTGTCATAAGGTCAGCAAGAATCTGACATGGGTGACAGAAGTCTGTAAGACCATTGATTATCGGAATACTGCCGTACTTTGCAAGGTCTTCAACTTCCTTCTGCTCGAAGGTACGGATCATAATACCGTCAAGGTAGCGGGAAAGAACTCTTGCTGTATCCTGAACAGGCTCACCACGGCCGATCTGCAGGTCGTTGGAAGAAAGGAACATAGGGTTACCGCCAAGCTGGTACATACCTGTTTCAAAGGAAACACGTGTACGTGTGGAAGCCTTCTGGAAAATCATACCCAGGGATTTGCCCTTGAGGTGCGGATGGGGAATGTTGTGCTTGAGCTCATACTTGAGCTGGTCAGCAAGGTTGAGAATATCGATAATTTCCTCACGGGAAAGGTCAAGCATTTTAAGTAAGTGTTTCATTGATTCTATCTCCTGTTCTGTGTTGTAGTGTTATTTCAAAGCCTTGGTTTCCATAAATTCTTCAACAACCTTGTTAAGTCTTGAAGCAGCCTTGAAAGGAATGTTATGTGCAGCGCCGTCCCACATATCGTAAGCACAGCGTGGATTCTGCATAGAAAGTGTACGTACGCTCTTTCTGATTTCAAGAGTTTCCTTAATGCCGCAGAGTGCAAGCATAGGGACATCAAGAGTACGGTAATCAGGGAAGTCCTCAAACTTGATGCCGTTGTCGATAGAGTTGAGAATTGTTGTCATAGTAACATTCTGTGCAAACTCTGCATTTTCTTCTCTTTCGCCCTTGTCAAGACCCATAGCAAGTGCGTTGAAGCCTACAAAGAGCTTGTTCTTGGAAAGTTTTTCGTTATCGGATGCCTGCTTCATAGCCTTTTCAACTTCAGCGGGGTCTTTAAGCAGCCACGGGCTTATCATTACAACACCGTTGAAAAGCTGAGGTGCCTTGCACATCATAACAAAAGCAAGCTGTGCACCCAGCGAAAATCCCATAAGAGTAACTTTCTTGCCCAGGGACGGAATAAACTCAACAAGTTCCTTCAGTGCTTCAACTGTCTTGAAGGTCTTTACCTCATTTCTTCCGTAACCGGGAAGATGAGGAACGAGTACGCAGTAATTCTTGGAGAGATATTCGCATTGTTTTGAGAAGCAGTGAACGTGGTTTGCGCCGTGAAGACAAACAATAATAGGGTTCTTTTCGTCGCCGTATTTTTCATAGTACATCATGCCAGTATCCTCCTCAGTATTTCAAATCCTTCGTCAATTTCTTCATAGGTAATATTAAGCGGTGGCAGGAAACGAAGCTTTGTTTTCGCCGTCAGGATAAGCAGACCGTTTTCGCTGCACGCACGGCAGATATCAGCCGCATTCTTTGTTTTAAGACGTGCACCGATCATAAAGCCAAGACCGTCAACCCCCTCAATTTCAGGGATTTCAAGAAGCTTTTTCTTGAAATAATCAGCCTTTGCATTTATTTCAGCAAGGAACTTTTCATTCGCAACCTTGTTCACAACCGCAAGACCGCCTGCGCAAGCCAGCGGGTTGCCGCCGAAGGTTGAGCCGTGAGTGCCGGGAACAAGAACACCGCTGCACTTTTCGTCAGCGAGGCATATTCCCACAGGAACACCGCCTGCAACACCCTTTGCCATTGTTGTGATATTAGGCTTTACGCCGTACTGAACGGAAGTAAGGAATGTGCCTGTACGTCCCGCACCTGTCTGAACTTCGTCGGCAATTGTAAGGATATCCTTTTCAGCGCAGAGCTTGAAAACTTCGTCGATGAACTCCTTGTCAAGAGGAACAACTCCGCCCTCGCCCTGTACAAATTCAAACATTACAGCGCAAACGCTGTCGTCAATCTTTGCACGGAGATCATCGATATTGTTTGCCTCAACATTGATGAAGCCTTCAACAAACGGGAAGAAGTAGTTGTGGAATACGTCCTGTCCTGTAGCGGAAAGAGTAGCCATTGTTCTTCCGTGGAAGCTGTTCACCATAGTGATAATGTTGTAACGCTTTGCGTCCTTGCCGTATTTGTCGAAAGAATATTTTCTTGCAAGCTTGATTGCACACTCATTAGCCTCAGCGCCAGAGTTGCCGAAGAACATCTTGTCATAGCCTGTAGCCTTAGAAAGAGCATCGGCAAAATCAGCCTGCACCTTTGTATAGTAGTAGTTGGAGGTGTGCTGGATAGCTCTTGCCTGAGCACAAACCGCGTCAGCCCAGTCCTCATCGCAGTAACCGAGAGAATTTGTTCCGATACCGCTTCCGAAATCTATGTATTTCTTGCCGTTTTCGTCAGTGGCAGTACGTCCCTCACCCTTTTCCAATACCAAAGGGTAACGTCCGTAAGTACCCATAACGTGTTCATTGAATTTTTCTATTGTACTCATTGCAAGCACCTCTCTTTTGTGTATCTTTTTAATATAGCAAAATATTGTGAATATTTCAAGTATTTCTCATTTTTAAATAATAAATGGAAATTATCAGAAACCCATATCCTTTAATTCGGAAACAATCTCCACATATGCCTCTCTCGGATCGTAACCCTTATAGTCCTCACGCTTCAGGTCGATTGTGTCGCCGTGGGAAATTCCGCGTATACGCTTGCTTTCGTACACGCCCCTGAAGTTGCCCCACTTGGCAGATTCCTCTGTAACAAGTCCGTCGTTTCGTCCGTATTTGCTCAGCAGAAGCCAGGTAAAACCAAGAATATCAAAGCTGAACGAATTCTTCATTACCGACGCATAGCTCTGGTAATAAACCTTTTCCGAGTCCTTGATTTCCTCGTTGAACTGTTCGGCGTACTCCGTATTAAGCTGGTGACAAGCCGTGTAAAAATCAGGATTTCCGTCACCAAGCTTTTTAAATCTTCTGTCAGCAAAATCAGCAACCTTACGATAAAAGCTGTCGGGAAGCTTATTTGCAAGGTCAGTAACCTGCGAGCCGTGGTGAGGAGTACCGACAGTAGTAAGTGTTGCAACATAATCCTCAATGCCGAGCTTTGCGATTGCGTATCGTGAGTCAAGACCGCCCTTTGAGTGAGCAATGATATTCACCTTTTCGCAACCTGTTTCCTCAACGATTTCCAGCACCTTTTTCCTGATATGCTCAGCGTTTGTGACAACCGTTGCGCACGCCTCCTGATGCCCGTAGTAAATCGCTGCACCATTTCTTATAAGCTCCGCAGGAATTCTTCCCCAGTAGTTGAAATATTTCCAGTCACGGAAACCAAGGCCGTGCACAAGAAGTATCGGATATTTTGTCTTGCACACCTGGGACTCAATACGCTGACTTTCGCAGATTTTTCTCGTTGTTTCGTAGTCGTACTCCGCCTTTGCCGTGCGGTACATACTGATAAGCACGAAAATTCCCACAATCGGCACAGGAAGCAGAAAGAAGTACACTACCCTCTTTACAATTCCCAGTCGTCTGCAAAGCAGAACAATTCTGAGAATACCATTCCAGCCGTAGCCGAGAATTATTACCAAGGAAATAACCATATCGGCAATCCGCAAGAACTCCGGCGCATCCCAGAAAAAATTATTCTCTGCGTCAAGTATGTAGTAAATCGTGTTGCACAAAAGCGAAATCGCCGTGAATTTCAGCAGGATTTTCCCGCCGTACATTGCGCGGACTCTTGTGTTTACAGTCGTCTTGTCAAATTTTACTCTGTACGGCTTAACTGCAAGCCGTATCATAAAATAGATTGCAAAAAGACAAATCGGGGCAACTATTCCGATTGTAAAGCCCAGCCCGCCCCATTCATCACGCTTATATACGGCTTTTCCGCCGTACCACGTAAGCAATGCAACGTGCGGGAGAATTGTCATTCCGATAAATCGTCCCACCGCATTTTCAAGGGGAAGCTTGTCGAAAACATCAAGCACAATTGCCGCACCTACTGCAAGCCACAAAAGAACAAACAACAAGACAACACCCCCACAAATGAATTACCAAAAATCAGATGAACTGTGTGCCGATACCCTCGTTAGTGAGAAGCTCGATAAGGATAGAGTGAGGAACACGTCCGTCAATAATACAGGTCTTGTGTACGCCGCGTCTGACAGCTTCAACACAGCAGTCAATCTTAGGAATCATACCGCCGCTGATGATACCCTGCTTCTTCATGAACGGAACTTCACTTACCTGAACTGTAGGGATAAGTGTGCTGTCGTCGTCCTTGTCCTCGAGAAGTCCCACGATATCTGTCATAAGTACGAGATTTTCAGCGCCGAGTTCAGCCGCAATTCTTGCAGCAGCTGTGTCAGCGTTAATGTTGTATGTCTGAGCGTCCTCATCGCAGGCAACAGTTGCAATAACAGGTACATATCCCTTGTCAAGAGCGTCAATGATAGGAGTTGTGTTCACGTCAACAATTTCACCCACGAAACCGAGGTCAACCTCGCCCTCCATCTTGTGCGCAGTAATCATGCCGCCGTCAATGCCGCAAAGACCGAGAGCCTTGCCGCCGTGCTCGATAAGGTGGGAAACAAGCTCCTTGTTGACCTTGCCTGAAAGCACCATCTTAACGATATCAACAGTAGCCTCGTCTGTGTAGCGCAGACCGTTGATGAATTTGCTTTCGATGCCCACTCTTTTCAGCATATCGTTGATTTCAGGACCGCCGCCGTGAACAAGAACAACCTTTACACCAACAAGGGAAAGGAGCACGATGTCGCTCATAACAGCGTCTTTCAGAGCCTCGTTTGTCATAGCGTTGCCGCCGTACTTTACAACAACAATCTTGCCGCTGTAGCGCTGAATATATGGGAGTGCGTCAATAAGAATTTTAGAACGCACCTCGTTTTCAATTTTAATATCGTTTGTAAGATTTGTGATATCCATTTTCTTTTCTCCTAACTTTTTTCTATTTATAATTCAACAAGTGCCTTTGCACTTTCTTCCTCAATAATTCTGCGGACAAATTCCGCATCTTCCTCGCTGAAGCCACCGATATAATCTTTCCGACTCACATTGCCCGATAATTTTTCAATTGTGTATACAACGTCATTTGCTTCAATCAGCATACCGCTTTCATACACTGTTCTCTGCCGCAACTCTGCCGAAACAACATCTTTAAGGGCTGTTTGAAATAACTGTCCCCATATCAGAGTAAGTATACGTTTGTTGGTCACCGCAAAAAAAGCTTTTTTCAGCTTTGGCTTTCTGAATGAATTTGCAACAATCACGACACACACCGCTACAATCGCCACAGCAACAAAATTGATTTCGCCATCAACAAGCATAGTCGGAACTGCAAATACAAGAGTCATAATCCCTACCAGCAAGCCGAAAACAAGGTGCAGGCTTTTTTCAGAAAAAACCCATCCACTTTCATAGCCCTCAAGCGAAGCACCTGCCCATACAATACACTCATCTTTTTTCAGATACCGCTTGAATTTCTTTTCAAGCAACACGTCAATTCCATTAGTGCTATTTTCCGACATTTTCTCCTCCGTTACGAATACATATGCGCCTTTGAACTTTCACTTTCGATTATATAACGCACATTCTCCGCTTCCTCAGGGTCAAGCCCGCAGATTGCACCGTTTCCAACAATTACGTTCTGTTCGCCCTGATACTCGATTGAGTAGGTAATGTCAGCCCTTTTGCCCTTTTCATTTATCTGCACGGAAGAAACATTTTTCAGATACTCCATTTCAAAGCCGTGCCCGCTGACTTTCAGAATACGCATATTCGTTACCGCAAAGTATGCCTTTTCACTGCCTGTAGTGAAAGCCTTGATGAAAAGGAAAATGCCGATAATAATAAACGGTACACCGAAAAAACCCATAACACCGCCACCCGATCTGAACACACCGAATGTCCAGAACAGCGCAAAAGCTGTCCATATCGTTGCGAAGAAAATCAAATACAGCTTTGTACCCATCTGCCTGATGTTTACCTTGCTTGCAAGTGCCCTTCCGCACCACACGATATACTCGCCGCTTTCAAGGTGACGATTGAATTTTACCGCAATCTGACGGTCAAAAGTGCCGTTTCCCTCTGTCATTTCTACTCTCTCCCTTGCGTAAAATTATTACGAATTACGCATTGCGAATTAAGACCTGTAATCCCCGTTGATCTTAACGTAATCATAAGTAAGGTCACAGCCCCAAGCTGTTGCCTTTGCGTCGCCCGAATTAAGCTCAATGTAAATCTCGATTTCGTCCTCGGTGAGAACAACCTTTGCCTCATCCTCGGAAAATTCTACACCTGCACCGTTGCGGCAAACTGCGATGCGTCCAGCCTTTGAACCAAGGTCAACATCAACCTTTGTGATGTCGAAATCAGCCTCAGCGTAACCGATTGCACAGAGAACACGTCCCCAGTTAGCGTCAGCGCCGAACATTGCGCACTTGAACAGCGGAGAACGGATTACGCTCTTTGCAACAATGATAGCTGTATCAAGGTCAGGTGCAGAGGAACAAACGCAGGTAAGAAGCTTTGTAGCACCCTCGCCGTCCTTTGCAAGCATTCTTGTAAGGTTAGCCATAACCTGATAAAGAGCGTCCTTGAATGTAGCAAAATCAGCGTTTTCCTCAGTAATTTCCGCATTTTCGGCAAGTCCCGAGGACATAAGCATACAGGTGTCGTTTGTGGACTGGTCGCCGTCAACGGAAAGACAGTTATATGTAATCTTCACGATTTCGGAAAGTGCTTTCTGGAGAAGCTCAGCAGAAATCGCACAGTCAGTTGTGATAAAGTTGAGGGTTGTAGCCATATTAGGGTGAATCATACCGCTGCCCTTAGCCATACCGCCCATTTTGCAAAGCTTGCCACCGATTTCGAATTCAACAGCGTACTCCTTCTTCACGGTGTCGGTTGTCATAATAGCAGTTGCAGCCTCAAGGTTGCCATCGTAGGAAAGCTTCTTCACAAGCTCAGGGACAGCTTCACGGATTGGCTCGATAGGCAGTATCTGACCAATTACGCCTGTTGAAGCAACGATAACCTGTTCTGGTGCAATGCCGAGAGCGTCAGCGGTAAGCTTGCACATTTCCAGTGCCTTTTCCTCGCCGTCAGCGTTGCAGGTGTTGGCGTTCTTTGAGTTTGCGATAACAGCCATAGCCTTACCGCCGCTTTTTGCAAGGTTGTTCTTTGTAACAACAACAGGCGCACCCTTGACCTTGTTTGAGGTGTACACGCCAGCCGCGTTGCACATAACGTCTGAAACAATCAGACAGATGTCATTCTTCTTTGTAGGGTTCTCCTTGATGCCGCAGTAAAGACCGCTTGCCTTGAAGCCCTTTGCGGCACACACGCCGCCTTCGATAATCTTGAAATTTTCCATTTTAAAACTCCTATTTGTATGTGTTTTACAGCAGCAACGCTGCTGACTAAAAAGTTCGTCAACCTTTCAAGGTTGCGGTTTCCAAAGGCAGAGCCTTTGGTCGCCCTCCGCAGAGGGCGAAATTCCCCATGCAATAAAACGGAGCATGAGGTGAGGAAAACGACAGTTTTCCGAGGAGGGGCGAACAAGACCGCCCCTCCTTTTATAGTTTAAAACAATACTGCCCTCTAAAATGTGCCAGTGACACGTTTTAGACGTGATTCCTATGATAAAAACTATAAAATATCTTTAATCTCATCAAATGCTTTTACAACAAAATCTGCGTCGGGATAATCTCCCTTTTCCGCAGTAATCAGCACCGTTTTCAGACCTGCTTTTTTAGCACCCGAAATGTCCTTTGCATAATCGTTGCCAATCATAACCGCATTTTCAGCAACCGTGCCAAGCTTTTGCACAATACTGTCAAAGAAAGCTGTGTCGGGTTTTCTTGCACCCAGCTCCTTTGATGTGAAATAATAATCAAAACAACCGTCAAGGCTTACTCTCTCAAATGCTTTTTTCATAGCAAGTGCGTCCGACTCGCCTGCATTTGAGCCGACCGTGCAGACATATTTGCCGTGCAGATAAGGCATTGTTTCCGCAACACCCTGCATAACCGTGATTTTGTCCCACAGGTACATTGCCTGTTTTATATCGGGGTCATCAGCCATAAGCGTGTCGCCCCAGTCAAAGATAAGGTGTGTTATGTTTTTTGTATCAATTGCCAATTCTTTCTGCACCTTCTTTACAAGCTTTGAAACAACATATCTGTAAGACCCGTCAAGCATTCGCAAAATTTCCTCATTGGGAACACTTCCATTCAGATTGACGGTGTTGAAATAAGGCTGTTGAACAGGCGGACAATGATACCCTCTTTTTACATCGTCGGGGAACATCGCTCTGTAAAAATCACCCGTCATAGCATCACCGTTAAATGTGAGCATTGGTTCGCCTTTCAGATAAAAAAGCTGTGCAAAAATACGCTTTCTGACCTTGACAACGGTTGACCCATCGCCAAAAGGGTGATCTTCATAGGCACCGTTTTTTGAAAGACAGTATTTCAGTATTTCTTCGTGTGTCATAATTTACCCCGTCCCCATATTTAATTGTCCGTACTTAAACATTCGCCAATAACTTCATTGTCAAAATATTTATAGTAATAGGGATTGACTGAGTAGCCTTCAAAAAATGCACAACCGCCGCCAATGTATTCACCGTCAGCATTATATACACCAACGCTGTTGCACCCGTCAAGAGCAATCTCATAACGTTTTCCGTCAATGTCAAAGCCAACCTCATAATCACGGGGACACTTGCCGCTTATTGCTGTATCATACTTCATACGCAGAATATAGACAACCTGTTCAGCATCCTCATCAGAAAGCCTGATACTCTCATCACCGCAAACAGCATAAACCTCAGCGTTTGGTCTTATGAAAAAGCCTACTCTTATTCCGACAGCAAGTGAAACAGCAAAAATCAAAAGCCAGAAAAAAGTGATTATGGCGAATTTTTTCATTTTGACTTCTCCTTGTTGTGTATGGTTTGTTTTATGCGGATAGATTGACAGTGACTTCGTGCGCTGTAAACAATGGCTTCGCCATTGTTAGGGATTTTCTCTCTTGCAGAAAATCCCTCTTTTGAGGCTTGCCGCCTCAAAATTCACCCTTTAGATGCGCTTAAAGCACGCCTGCGGGCGAAGAAACCAAACGCAAGCGTTTGGTTAGGAGTTTCGCCGTCTGCGGACGGCGATTTAGGGGCGTTGCCCCTAAAAACCCTACCAAAGGGGACACTGTCCCCTTTGGAAACCCATTATTTTTTTCTTTACTTCGACATTGCGGCAACCAGACTCCTGAGTCTGATTTTAGCTGCGCCGAGGTTATTGATTTCGTCGATTTTAAGCTGTGTATAGAGCTTGCCGCCGTCTTCGAGGATTGAACGCACCTCGTCGGTTGTGATAGCATCGATACCGCAGCCGAATGAAACAAGCTGTACAAGCTGCATATCGGGCTGTGTTGTAACGTACTTAGCGGCACGGTAAAGACGTGAATGATAAGTCCACTGGTTAAGTACGGTAAGTGTTGGTGTATCTGCAAGGTGAGCAACGCTGTCCTCTGTGATAACAGCGAGTCCCAGACTTGTGATAAGCTTCTGGATACCGTGGTTGATTTCGGGGTCGATATGGTAAGGACGTCCCGAAAGGACAATAATCGGCATATTCTTTGCTCTTGCCTTTTCGATAATTTCCTCGCCCTTCTTCACAACGTCCTTGCGGTAGCTTTCCATAGCTTCCATGGACTTGGCCCATACAGCCTTTGCCTGCGCCTTTGTTACGCCGTACTTTGCAAGGGACTTGCTCATTGCTTCGGCAAAGTGCTTTTCAAGGTTGATGTCGATATACGGGTGGAGGAAGTTGTCATCGTTAAGCTCGTTTGTATTAGCCTTCAACAGCTCAGGATAGTACGCAACAACAGGACAGTTGTAGTGGTTGTCACTCTGACCCTCGTCGATGTTGTAGCTTTCACATGGGTAGAAAATGAAATCTGCGCCGCGCTCAAGCAGGCTGAGAATATGGCCGTGAGCAAGCTTTGCGGGGTAACAAACCGTATCGGATGGAATTGTATGCTGACCCTTGTAGTAGATGTCACGGGTACTTTCCTCGCTGATAATAACTTCAAAACCAAGGTCTGTAAGTGCTCTGTGCCAGAAAGGAAGCTGCTCATAGAAGCCGAGGCAAAGCGGCAGACCAACCTTGGCCTTTGGCT
This sequence comes from uncultured Clostridia bacterium, assembly GCA_937891895.1. Classification (GTDB taxonomy): domain Bacteria; phylum Bacillota; class Clostridia; order Oscillospirales; family Ruminococcaceae; genus RGIG8773. The sequence continues at coordinate 27,802 of CALATN010000218.1, read as the reverse complement.
GTGCAGGCTTTTCCTCCACAACGCTGAGCAGGCGGTTGTATTTGTATTCGTAAAGACAAAGTTTTTCGCCGTCCACCTTTATGCCTGCACCCTTTTCACAGCGGTTTCCGCTGATGAATTTGTGGCCGTCAGCAAAGGTGATAACGGTAAGACCGCAGTGTGCGGTACAGCCGTTACAGTTGATCTGCTTTGCGGAGTATGTAAAGTTTTCAAGCTGTTCTGCGGGAATAAGCGTGGACTTTTCCTTACGGTTTTCCATTGCATAAAGCGCACAGCCGAATGCGCCCATAAGACCAGCAATTGCAGGACGTACAACGTTTCTGCCAAGCTCAAGCTCAAAGGAACGGAGCACTGCATCGTTAAGGAACGTACCGCCCTGAACAACGATATGCTTGCCAAGCTCGTCCGTAGACTTAGCACGGATTACCTTGTAGATTGCGTTCTTGATGATAGAAGCGGAAAGACCTGCGGAAATATCCTCAACGGAAGCGCCGTCCTTCTGTGCCTGCTTAACGGAGCTGTTCATAAATACTGTACAGCGTGAGCCAAGGTCAACAGGACGTTCAGCAAAAAGTCCAAGCTGAGAAAATTCAGCAATATCGTAGCCGAGAGCAAGCGCAAAAGTCTGGATAAATGAGCCGCATCCCGAGGAACAAGCCTCGTTGAGCATAATGCTGTCGATAGCCTTGTTCTTGATTTTGAAGCACTTGATATCCTGACCGCCGATGTCGATAATGAAGTCAACCTCAGGCTCAAAGAAGCTTGCCGCCTTGTAGTGTGCAACGGTTTCAACGATACCGTTGTCAATGCCAAGACCAGCCTTGATGAGGTCTTCACCGTAGCCTGTTACAGCAGAAGAAGCAATAGTAATTCTGTTGCCTGTCAGACTGTAGATTTCCTTCAGCTTTGAGGAAATAATGTCGAGCGGTCTGCCCATACTGGAGCAGTAGTGCTGATAAAGAAGCTCACCCTTTGGTGTGATAAGCACAAGCTTTGTGGTTGTTGAGCCTGCGTCGATACCGAGGTAAGCCTCGCCCTCGTAGGTATTGATATCAGCATATTTGAGGTCACAAGCCTTGTGACGGTCAACGAACTTGTTGTATTCTTCCTTTGAGGTAAACAGCGGCTCGCCTGTTACGATGTCGTCGCTCGCCTTTGCTGTTTTAACTCTTTCGATAACCTCGTCAATTGCCATAGGCTCGCTGGACTCCTTAGCGTGGAGCGCACAGCCGAAAGCCATAAAGCAAGGCGCATTTTCGGGGAAGATTGCATTCTCGTCGGAAAGCTTGAGGCTGTTCACGAAAGCCTTGCGCAGACCCTTCTGGAAAGAGAGAGGACCGCCGAGGAAAAGAACCTTTCCCTTGATTTCACGTCCCTGAGCAAGACCCGAAACTGTCTGGTCAACTACCGCCTGGAAAATTGAAGCGGCGATATCCTCGCGCTTTGCGCCCTGATTGAGCAAAGGCTGGATGTCGGATTTAGCAAAAACACCGCAGCGTGAAGCGATAGGATAAAGCTTCTCCGCCTTCAGTGCCATATTGTCCATTTCGTCAGTTGTAATACCGAGAAGTGTAGCCATCTGGTCGATAAACGCACCTGTACCGCCTGCACAGGAGCCGTTCATACGCTGTTCAACGCCGCCAGTCAGGAAGATGATTTTAGCGTCCTCACCGCCAAGCTCGATTACAACGTCAGCGTCGGGGTAGCTGTGATTTACTGCGATAAACGCACCGAAAACCTCCTGCACAAAAGGCAGACCTGCCGCATTTGCAAGACCAAGACCTGCCGAGCCCGTAATGCTTAAACGGAACTCACAGCCCGAATATTCATTTGCGATTTCCTCCAGCTGCTCCGCAACCGTTTCTCTTACCTTGGAAAAATGGCGCTGATAGCGTGAACGGATTATCTCGCTGTTATCGTCAAGAATGACCGTTTTAACTGTCGTTGAACCTACGTCGATACCCAGTGAATACACTTTACTCATTTTCTCATTATTCCTTTATCTTAAATTTACCCCAAGTTTTATTTACTTAATAATTCTAAGTGAAATATCGAATGCCTTGACAGAGTGTGTCAGCGCACCCACAGAGAACAGGTCAACGCCTGTCTTTGCGATTTCAGCGGCATTTTCAAGAGTGATGTTGCCCGAAGCCTCGATTACGGGACGGAACTTTCCTGCCGTAACCTCGTCAACGATTTTCACGCAGTCTGTCATCTGCGCAGGTGTCATATTGTCAAGCATAATAACATCCGCCGCACAATTGAGTGCTTCTCTCAGCTCGTCCTGATTGCGCACCTCAACCTCGATTTTTACCATATGACCAATCTTTGCACGGAGAGCCGCAACTGCATTTGTAAGGCTTCCGTAAGCGTCAATGTGGTTGTCCTTCAGCATTGCGCCGTCGGAAAGATTGAAGCGGTGATTCTTGCCGCCGCCGACAGTTACAGCGTACTTTTCAAGGGAGCGAAGTCCCGGAAGTGTCTTTCTTGTTTCAGCAACGGAACAATTTGTCCCCTCACAGCAGGCAACATACTTCGCTGTTTCGGAAGCAATGCCCGACATGTGCTGAAGAATGTTGAGAGAAGTTCTCTCACCCTTGAGAATGGATTTTGTTCTGCCGCTTACTGTAGCAATAACGTCGCCCTTGTTAACCTTGCCGCCGTCCTTGATTCTGATTTCGGTTTTAACGTCGCTGTCGATAAGTGTGAAAACACGCAGAGCGATGTCAATTCCGCAGAGGACGCCCTCCGCCTTTGCGATAAAGGAAGCGCTTGACATATCCTCGTCGTCAAGGAGGTAGTCGGTTGCAAGGTCTATGTAGTTGATGTCCTCTTCAAGAGCACGTTTTATAATATCATCTGTGTAGAAGTTCGGTAAGTTCATTTTGGTTGGTCCTTTCATTCTCTTTCAATTATTATCGGAAATTCATCTTCAAACATATAAAGCTTTCCGCCGCATAAATACATCGGCACGTCGCTGTAACTCACATTTTCGGGAATTTCACCCACAGCGGTCATAACTCCGTTTTTCAGTATCACGGGCATTGTTTCCTCGTAATCGCCATCTATCATTGTAATACTGTTTTCTTCGCAAAGCATTGTGCCGACAACCTCGTCGCACTCCGTTGCAATCCACTTTCCGAGGATATCTTTCTGTTCAGCCAAAACAGCTTTCTCTCTCGACATAAAAACCGGATAGGAAAGCCAGTCGTCATCGTCAAAGTAGTCATAAACGGACTGCCCCGCTTCGTATGGAATATATTCCTCTCTTATCAGCTCTGTGTTAAGTCCTTCCATAGCAAAAATGAGCACGCCCTCGTCAACAACCGTTTTATGGGATTGAATAAAAGGCTCGTCCTCATCTGTATATGTAAGCTCCATCAAGCCGTTGTCAATAGTGTATGTACCTGTTTCCTGCTCCGAACCATCAGAAGCCGTAAACGTTCCGTCCTCGCTGAATGTCCAGCAAACTTCACCTACCCCCTCGCTGTCAATCGCGTACCAAGTCCCCACAATTGAGTCCTTGTCAGCGGCATAAGTACCGCCTTTGATTTGTGCAGCTGTTTCCGCTGTTGTGCTTTCTTCTGTTTCAGCTGTAGTTTCGGCAGTCGTTTCCTCCGCTTTTGTTTCTGTAGCAGAAGCTGTTGTTTCCTCAGTTGTTACAGTAGTTACTTCCTCGGCAACAGCCTCCGTTGCCGTAATCTCCTCAACAGCAACCTCTCCCTTTTCGGAGCAAGCTGTCAAAACCATTGCCGAAAGCAGAATTGCAAAAAATCTTTTCATATTGTCACTCTTTCACCATTATAATTCGTCCACAACACCCAGCACCTCGCCGATACTGCCGTGAATAAGCAAATCGGCACGGTCATCCTTTTCGGTCGGGGTCTTGTTGATAAGCACAAGCTTGTTGCCTGTATAGTAATCGATATATCCGCTTGCGGGGTAAACCGACAGGGACGTGCCGCCGATAATCAGCATATCAGCCGCCTTGATTGCCTCGATTGCACCGTTGACAATCTCGCTGTTCAGACCCTCCTCGTAAAGCACAACGTCAGGCTTTACAAGTCCGCCGCAGTCCGTGCAGGGCGGAGGTCCGTCAAGGCTCTTTATGTATTCGGCATCGTGCATTTTTCCACAGCGCAGGCAGTAGTTTCTGTGCACCGAGCCGTGAAGCTCATACACAACTTTACTTCCCGCCGCGTAATGCAGACCATCAATATTCTGTGTTACAACCGCTTTAAGCTTGCCCATCTGCTCCAGCTTTGCAAGGGCAAGATGCGCCTTGTTCGGCTTTGCATTAAGGTAAAGAAGCTTGTCACGGTAAAATTCGTAGAAATCGGAAAGATTGTTGCAGTAGAATGTTCTGCTGAGAATTGTTTCGGGAGGATACTTGTATTTCTGATTGTAAAGTCCGTCAACGCTTCTGAAATCGGGTATGCCGCTTTCCGTGGAAACGCCTGCGCCGCCGAAAAATACGATATTTTCCGACTCAGCAAGCCAGTTTTTCAGCTGTAAAAGCTCGTCCATAAATTTACTCCATTCTTTTGTTAATGTCTGTTACTTTCGAGTATAAGTACAGAAACGGAACTTTATCCCCTCGTGGTCGAAAACCTCGGACTGCTCAGTAAGAAGCCAGTTTTCGTCCTCGTCAAGATTTGGGAAGAATGTGTCCGCCTCGGGAGTTGCTTCAACCTTTGTGATAAGCGCCTTGCTGCAATATGGCAGGAAAGCCTTGTAAATCTCACCGCCGCCGCAGATGAAGTCTTCGTCATCGTGCTGGTTCATATAACCAACCGCTTCCTCCACGCTTCTGCAGACCACAACATCCTCGGGTGCAAAATCGGGATTTTGGGAAAGCACGATATTTGTGCGGTTTTTCAGGGGCTTCCCATTTGGGAAGGACTCCAGAGTTTTTCTGCCCATAACAACGTTGTGGTTAAGGGTAGTCATACGGAAAAATTTCATATCCTCGGGTATGTGAAACAGCAAATCGCCGCCCTTTCCTATACCCCAGTTTCCGCTTACAGCGGCTATTGCAGTAATCATAGGTTTCTCCTTTAAGTTGAGTTTAATGAAAACACCGACGTTTTATGGTTTTGCACTTGTGCAAAATTTCTCACTTTAGTGAGAAAAATAAAACTCGGAAACGAACGCTTGCGTTCGTTTTTAGATTGCGACTTCGAATTTGATGTCCTCTTTGTGATACTCATAATTTTCAAGAGTAAAGCTGTCAGCGGTGAACTTGTAGAAATCCGTAACCGACTTGTCCAGCGTAAACTTAGGCGCCTCAAAAGGCTTCTTTTCGATAATTTCCTTTATAATCGGAACGTGTCTGTCATAAATGTGAGCGTCGGCAATAACGTGCACAAGCTCCCCTGCTTCAAGTCCGCTTACCTGCGCAATCATATGTACAAGCACTGCGTACTGACAGATATTCCAGTTGTTCGCCGCAAGCATATCCTGTGAACGCTGATTGAGAATAGCATTCAGCTTTCCGCCGCTTACGTTGAAGGTCATACTGTAAGCACAGGGATACAGACCCATTTCGGATAAATCGTGGTGATTGTAGATATTTGTCATAATACGGCGGCTTGCGGGGTTGTGCTTCAAATCGTACAGCACACGGTCAACCTGGTCCATATCCCCTTCGGGATAGTGGTGCTTAACACCAAGCTGATAGCCGTAAGCCTTGCCGATTGAGCCGTTTTCGTCCGCCCAGCTGTCCCAGATGTGTGCGTCAAGCTCGTTTATATTGTTGGACTTCTTCTGCCAGATCCAGAGAAGCTCTTTTACAGCGGTTTTGAGAAAAGTTCTGCGGAGAGTCATAATCGGAAATTCCTCCGCAAGATTATAGCGGTTTACAACACCGAACTTTTTGATTGTATGGGCAGGAGTACCGTCAGCCCACTTCGGACGCACGTCCATATCAGCGTCGGAAACGCCGTTCTCGAGGATGTCCCTCACGGTATCAATAAAAATTTCATCAGCACGGCTCATAAACGACTTCCTTCCCGATAGGGCACACTTACCCCATAATAAAAATAATTACATATATTATATCATATTTTCTTGAGCTTTTCAACAATTTTCTGGATTTTTTAGCCACATAAAATAATTGTAAACCAAAACCGACCTTGACATACAGCCAAAGTCGGTTTTGATTTATTATATAAGAGAAAATTGCAACTCAGTTTCAATTGAAGATAACATAAAAGAAACGGAAAGCCTTGCTTTCTGTTTCAGATCAGCTATATATGAGAAAATTGCCACGCAATTCGGGATAAAAAAGAATCAGAAAGCATAAGCTTTCTGATTCTTGGATACAAAACAAAAGCTCTGCTTTTGTTTTGTATTTTACATACCTGTAAGACCGGAACGTGCGATACCTTCTGTGAAGTGCTTCTGCAAGCAAACATACAGCACGAGTATCGGCAGAATGGAAATCAGACAAGCGGATTCCATCCATACGATAAGCTCACGGATGTTAACCTGTGCATTAGCATCACCGAAGAGGAGAACCTTGAGGTTTGTATCCAGGTTCTTGAGCTCCAGCGCAATCGTCTTGTTGTTAACAAAGAACGATGTTGATACGTAATAGTCATTCCAGTACCAAACAATTGAGAACAGGAATACTGTAAGGAATGTAGAGCCTGCGTTAGGAATCATTACCTTAATGAAGGTTTCAAGAGGTGTACAGCCGTCAAGTGCAGCTGCGTCCTCAAGCTCCTTAGGTAAGCCCTTGAAGGACTGTCTGAACAGGAATATGAACAGACCTGCACGCAGACCATTTGCAGTCAACGCAGGGAGATACATTGTAAGCGGTGTATCGATAAGGCTGATTGTGCTTCCTGTGATAAGCTTCCAGATACCCAGTGGATTGAAGTAACGGAAGAACTTATACTGAGGAATAAGAATAATCTGCGGCGGAACAAGAATCATCAAAATTACAATGAAGAACAGAAGCTTCTTGCCCTTGAATTCGTAACGTGCAAAGCCGTAGCCTGTGATTGCACAGGTAATAACCTGAATTATGGAACAGCCAATGTTAAGAACAAGGGTGTTGCCGAGAATATCCCAGAAGTTAATCGCCTTTACAACGTCAGTAATGTTTGTAAACGTAACATGCTTTGGAATCCACATTACTGTAGGGTCATTCATATCCGCTCTTGTACGGATTGCTGTGGAAACCATGAAGATAAGAGGATAAAGAATGATGAAGCAAAGACCAAATACGATTACTGCTCTGAACACAGGCCATACCGCATCCATAAACTGCTTACGCTTCAGATATCTCTGTTCCTCAGGAGTGAGGCATTCAAGTCTTTTCTTGAAACGCTCTCTTTTTTCTCTACGTGTCAGCTTAACATCGCTGAGAGTAGGCTCCTTCTCTTTTTTCTTGAAGGGAGAGAAACCCTTTGCCATTGTAGATGCCATAAATTTCTCCCCTCCTTAATCGTCGTACCAGACGAGCTTGTTCATAACTGCGAAGATAATACCCAGAACTACAAGTACAATACCGAAGTAGCTCCACGCCATAGCAGCGGAATAACCGTATTTCCATTCGCTCTGTACACTGAGCAGACGTTCCATTACCTGGTTGGTCGGATCAGTAAATGTGTCAACAACTGTATAAACGATGTTAACGAGAATCATAGGGGAAATGTAAGGAAGAGTAATCTTCCAGAAGAATTCCCATGATGTTGCACCCTCGATAGCGGCAGCTTCCTTAGCAGAGGAAGGAATGCCCTGGAGTGCGGAAAGGAAGATAAGAATCTGAATACCACACTTCCAAACAAGGTTAAGGATGTCGGAAGTAATTGTTGTAAGCAGCTCTGTGAATTTCGTACCAAAACCGTATACACCTATAAATTCCAGCAGCTGGTCAACCATATCGGCCTCAAACATTGTGGAGAACTGAGCAGCATCGCTGTTTCCTCCTGTGTCAAGGTCGCCTGTGATGATTGCATAAACAGGACCTGTTGCAATGATTACAGGGAGGAAGAATACAGCTCTTGCAAAAGTTCTTCCCTTGAACTTCTGATTGATGATAATCGCTACAAAAAGCGAGAAGATTACGATAATCGGGAGATTGAGCGCCATATCACCGAGAACCTCAATAAGGTACTGACGGTAGTTAGGGTCAGTCATAAAAGCGTTCTTATAGTTAAGGAAAATGTTTGTCTTTTCCTCACCGCCGAATCTTTCAACCAGCGGCTTGATATTCATATAACCTGTTTCAGGTGTTACTTCATGAAAGGAGTAGTAAAACGACTCAAACAGCGGGATGATGAAGAACATCAGTGCACCGATAAACCAGAGTGCGATAAAGCCGTAGCCATAAAGACCCTTTTTCTTTTCATAGGACATATTGCGAAGACTTGTCATCAGCCGATTACCTCCTTTCCGATGTAGTCATAAATGCTTACCTTTTTACCGTTTACATCAACAGTTCTTGCTTCAAGGTCAACAATTGTCTTTGTGCCGTTTTCGTAAACTGTTTCAATCTTTGTTTCGGAAAGAACATTGTATTCGGTAATTGTTGAGCCCGCGGTCTTGGAAAGAATTTCATCAGCAAACTTGTAGCAAGCAGCAGCATCTTCAACCCAGTACTCATAGTTAGCGTAGTAATACTTGTCGTAACGTGTATCCTTCAACTCGTCAGCAGTTTCAGCAAGAAGGTCAAATCTGAGGTTTGTTCCTGATGCAATTGCACGGAGAACAAGCTCAGCAACCTGAGCGTCGCCGTTTACAGCAGTTGTGGAAACAGGCTTTACACCGCTCATAACAATCTGATAGAAAGGAATTTCCTGATCAAAAATATCAAACTTGCTGGAGTTGAGAGGAATATTCGAAACGTGGTCAACATACTTGAGAACGTAAGCATTTGCTCCGTCTGCAAGAATTGAACCGATTGAACCCTTCATTTCTTCGAGGTAGCTCTGGAGGTTGTACTTGAACATTTCTCTTGAAACGGACTTCTTGCCATAGTCGCCGTAGATAACGGTTGTGGCACTGCCCAGAGAAATATTGTCAATACCTGCCTTGGAGTAGCTCTTGGTAAGGCTCTTGAACATCTTCTCATACTTTCTTGGGCTGAGAAGGGAAATTGCGTCATAGAACTTGTTTTCAACACCGTGGTTGAGGTCGTATTCAATCTGTCTGGAGTAAGCATTGGAAACTCTGATTGCTGTATCGGTCATTGTGAAATAACCGTTGCCTGACTCGAATGTAAGGTTATCAACAGCAGGATAAAGAGCAATACCGTTTTCTTCAGCATAAGCCTTGAGCGCCTTGAAATCCTTCTTGCCGCCAAGCTTTGAAGCAGGCTTAGCGTCATCTGCAACCTTTTCCTTGATGTCGTCAGTTGTCCACTGATTATAGTTTGCAACGATATCATCAACACCAAGCTCCTTGAGCTTTTCAAGGATTGTCTTTGCTTCCTCGAAGGAGGTTGTTTCGTGCTGCATCATAACAGGAAGACCGAGAACAGTTTCCTGCTTCATAACAGCACCGTAAAAGTCAACATAGAGAGCAGACTTGTCAGCAGCTGCGGACTTTGTAACGCCCTGTTCCTTTGTAAGGTAATCTCTGTATGTATCTGCGATATCAACATAGTCAACTTCAGACTTGTCGGAATTGGATACAGGGTAGTATCTTACCTCGATTTCAGGAACAAGAATGCCTCTCTTTTCATAAACGGCAAGCGGGTTAGCGTCGCCGCCCATAAGGTATTCGTCATCTGTTCTGATTTCGAAATCAAAATAACAAGCGTTGTAACTGGTCTTTTCCTGACCTCTTGTGTACGCATTGATTGTTGCACAAGTATCGCCCTTGTCAGCAACAACCATCATACCGCTGTTGCCCTTAACGATGCCGTACATAGGAAGATAAACGTTCTGAGTTACAGCAGGCTTTGTTGTTTCAACAACTGTAACATTTCTGCCGTAAACCTGACCCTTGTAAGTCTTGTAGTTCATCTTATTGTTGTTGAAGTTGATAAGTGCGCCGCTTCCGTCAGGAATAACGAAATAGCCTGTTTCATCAGGCTCAGCAGCACCGAAAGCACCCATCATAATAAGGTTTGTTACAATCTTATCGCTGTTGCTTTCAACAATTCCTGCTGTGTCAACGCTTACGCTGAGGTAGTCGTCCTTGAGAGTAACCTTTACAGGAACGGAAATTTCTGCGTTGCCGTAATCATAGGTAATGTCGAGTCCGTCAGAATTCTTCTTTACCTTGATTTTGCACTTAACCTTCTGGTCTGAGCTGTTCTGTGCAGTAGTGCTTCTCTTTGAAGGCTGAGCGAAAGTCATAGACATAGAGGACTTCAGCTTTGTCTTCTGAGCAGCCTTACCTGCCGCAGCGTCAACATTTATAGGGTTAGACCACCATACTTCTCCTGTTGCCTTATCAACAAGAGCAATCTGACCCTTTTTATTGTAGTACAGAGCCATTTTACTGTTTTCAGTAGCAAGCTCCATTTCAGCCAATGCCTGTTCATCTGTAATCAGAGGTTCCTCAGGGTCCATAGCATATGTTTCCCCTGATTCAGCAGCTTCCTCGGAAGCAGCAGCTTCTTCAGTTGCAGGTGCGTCCTCAGCAGTTGCAGGGAAAGCGCACAGCGGAACCATCATAGCCAGACAGCAAAGGCAGGCAATCAGCTTTTTAAACCTTTTCTGCATTCGTTATTTCACCACTTTTCGTTTTTAGTATTTTAAACTCTGAACCTGTAAGACAGTTCTGTGTAGATGGAAAGAATAAAGATAAGTACCTGCTGGAACAGTGTAAGAAGAAGTACGAGCAGGAACAGAATAGCAATCATTGCCACAATAGTCAGCAGCATCAGCGCTATTGTCTTTCCGAATGTGAACTGGTGTACAGCCTTTATTCCCGAAATAAGAAGAACGAAGCTCCAGCAAGTACCGATGATTTCGATAGCCTGGATAAATACGTATTCGTCCTGAATAAGGAAATGGGACATTACTGTACCGATAAGATAACCTGAAATGTAAGGGATAAGCGCATAAGCTGAGTTGATGAAGATATTCTTCATTGTGCCCTCTCCGTCAAAGAGAGTACACATTGCCCAGTTAGCAACTACCCATGTACCAAAGAGAATAAAACTCTTGAAAATGTAAGGTACAATATTAAAAATCTTATCATAATCAGAGTAATACTGGAAACCGTAAAGTCTGCTGTAAGCAACCTGCTGAACAAAAAGGAGGCATACTACGAAGAATGCAATTCCCATAGAGCCCGCTTTTTTCCAGCGGAGATCCTCAAAGCCCTCAAAAGGGTGAGTAATTACGTGTTTAACGAACTGTCCTCTTGTCAAATCCAGCATATTACACACCACCCCTTCTGCCTCTGCGGCGATTTTCCCAAGGGTAAACAATCTTGCCCTTCTTGCGGAAATGCTTATAGACGAAACCAAGAATTACAAGTACAGCAATAACAATGAGGCACTTCATATAGTTTTCCTTGAGCCAGATATCTCTGTAGCCCTCAAATGCCTTGTTGTATCGGTCACGGCTGATGGAAATTTCAAAGTATTCCATAGCTTCCTCGTACTCATACTTGTTGTAGAGTGCGTTACCGATACCGATGTAAGCACGGCGGTAGTTACCGTCATACTTCAGAACATTCTGCCACGGCTCAAGAGATTCCTCGTAAAGACCGTCATTGTAAAGGTTAGCAGCGTCGGTAACAATTTCACCGAAAACTGTTCTTGTAAAGATTGTGATGTTGTCCTTGATGGAGTCAACAACATAAAGGTGATTGTCGTAGCTTTCAATTGCGGTAGCGGACTCAAACAGACCAAGCTGATTGCCCTTGCCGCCGACAATGAACAGCAGCCAGCATTCCTTGTCGTACTGGAAAATACGGCCATGCTGGAAGTCAAGAATATTCAGCTCGCCGTTAGGACCGAGGTCAATGTCGGTAAGGCTGGAATTCTTGGAATAGATTGAATAGTAAGCAGGAGGATTATCACCGAACTGCATATCAGCAACACCGAGAGAGTCGATAATATTGTTACCTCTTGGATTGAGCTTCTTAACAAGGTCAGTTGTAGTTTCCTGAGAATCTGTAACTGTATAGATGAAGCCATCATCGTCAATATCAAAGTTTGAGAAGCCGATAGGAGTCTGTTTTGTCATACGGTCTCTCTGTTTCTCTGTGGAGAAAATCTTCCAGAAAGCGTTTGCGAGAACCTCAGCAGTCTGTTCAACTCGGTTTGCACCGTAGAAGCCAAGGAAATCACCCTGAGAGTTGAACATTACAGCACCCTTTGTCTGTGACTTAACAACAACATAAACGTTGCCTGCCTTGTCGACAAGAACCTTGCTCGGATTATAAGTAAGAGCCTGGTCATAAAGTGCATCCGTTGGCTTTTCAAAAAGTCTGTCAACCTTACCGTCTGTATCGCACTTGATAACACGGTCATTTTCTGTATCACAGATATAGATGTAGCCTGTGTACTGGTCAACATAAACGCCTGTTGGCTTTGCAAGAGTAAGCTTTTCATCCTTGTAGGAGAATTCCTTCATCTCTTTCTTGAAGTTGAAATCGAGGTCAGTAACCACGATTCTGTTGTTGCCCTTATCTGCTATGTACATAAGGTTGTCGTGGGAAATGTACAGGTCAGCAGGCTCATTCAGAGAGCCGCAGCCGATCGTATTTCCGTCCACGTATTTTTCAGCGGTGTAGCCTGCCTGTGAAGAAACGGCGTCACCCCATCTGTCATAGCTGTAAGGGTCATATGTTTCCAGCGCGGAGGTATTTACCGCAAGCACGGAAATACTGATTGCCGCCGCTGAAATAAGCGAAATAAGCTTTTTCAAGCCTGACATATTATCCCTCCATAATTCAAATTAAAATCAGTTCCGGATTGCATTTCATATAAACAATGCGGATATCTCTCAGACCAAAAAATCGCAGATTTTTTAGTCTTTCATTCCGGCGTGCGCCATAGTTTCCATAACGTTACTCTGGGCAGCAATGAAGATAGCAAGCGGCGGAATCATAAGTACAACCGCGGAAGCCGCAATCGCACCCTGACGTGCAATACCTGCTGCAGCAATCTGCTGAACAACAGTAGGAATTGTCTTGAGCGCTTCATCATATACGAGTGAACCGCCGTTGGAGTTCCAAGCCGCCTGGAACTGGAAGATGATAATTGTCATAACCGCAGGCTTGGAGTTCGGCATTACGATACCCCAGCATATACGCATAAGACCTGCGCCGTCAACCTTTGACGCTTCAATCATAGCGTCAGGGATTGTACTAACGCTCTGAATCATAAGGTAAAGACCCATAGAGGAAGCGATAAGAGGAAGAATGAGCGCGGAGTATGTATTGATCATACCCAGCTTAGCCATAACGATGTACTGCATGATGTAGGTTACCTGGCTGCTGAAAAGGAGGGCAATTACAACAACCTTGTTGATTGCCTTTGCGCCAGGGAATCTGCACTTAGCAAGTACGAAGCCTGCTGTACAAGCAAACAGAACGTGAAGAACTGTTGCTGCAACAGTAACGAAGATACTGTTGAATACGTTTCTTGAGAAAGGAACCCATGAGTTGTTTGCAACAACGAAAAGGTCCTTGAAGTTGTCAAAAGTAGGGTCCATCGCATAAAGACGAGGCGGCATAATGAAGATTTCATTTACCGGCTTGATAGATGTAACGATTGCGATGTAGATAGGGAGAAGCATGAACGCACCGAGGAATGTAAGGAAGAGGAAAATACCGATATCGTTTTTCCAGCTCTTACCAACCTGCTTGTTGGTACCCTTGGACTTTTCCATCTTAGCATGCTCTTTTTCACGCCTTTTTCTCAGAGCCTCAAGCGCAGCGGCATTTTCAGCCTCAATCTGAGCCGCAATCTGAGAAGGCTTCAGTTCTTTTTTAGCCATTATGTATTCCTCACCTCGTTTCTTAGTTCATGTACTTGCCCAGAAGCTTGCCTATGAGATTGTTACAAATCAGCATTACAAGGAACAGGACAAAGCATATTGCGGAAGAATAACCCATTTCGTAACGGATCCAACCGTAGTCGAAAGCGTGAGTCATAATGGTATGAACCTTATAGTCTGTGGACGGGAAGCCTGCGAGGCTACGTCCTACGATATCAACAGTAAATGCGGATACGATCTGCATTACAGCAGCAAACATGAGCTGAGGACCCATTGAAGGGATTGTAATGAAGATAAGCTCCTGCCATCTGTTGCTGATACCTTCGATAGCACCTGCTTCATACATCGCCTTGTCGATACCCTGGAAGCCTGCACGCATAGCAAGGAAGCCTGCACCCATAGATACCCACAGCTGAACGATGATTACGCAGACAAGCACATAGTTCGCGTCAGTAAGCCACTGAACAGCAGCTGTTGTGATACCGAGAGAAGTAAGTGCAGCATTGAGGTAACCGTATGTATCGCCCGAGAAGATGAGCTGCCATACGAAGTAGATGTTACCTGCCATTGATGGTGCGTAGAAAATAAGTGTAAATACTGTCTTGAGTACAGGATGAAGCTCGTTGATGAGCCAAGCAAGGAAGAAGCTGAGCACATAGCTGAGCGGACCTGTAAAGATAGCAAAGATAAGTGTTGTTCTGATAGCGCCGATGAATACGTCGTCTTCGAGGAACATTGTATAGAAGTTCTGGAAGCCGACAAACTTCGGCGGGAAGTGTGCCATATCGAAATCAGTGAAGCCGATAGGCAGTGACATACAAACGGGAATTACAGTGAACACGATGAAGAAAACCATAAAAGGTGCCAGCATAAGATAACACATCTTGTTTCTCTTCATTTCGTGCCAGGTATAAGCCCATCTTTCTTTAAAGGACATCTTTCGCTCATTAGGCAGCAAGATTTCCTTCTTCTGAGTTTCAGCAGCCAAAGGTTTCCCCTCCAATCAAGTTATTCTTCTTTTTCATCAAGTCCGAGATTTTCTCGTTTTCTTGTGATTTCGCGGTTGATATCAATGTTGTACCAACGGAGTGTTTCTCTCGCATTTTCCTTGTCGTTAACAACAGCTCTGAATGCGTTCATAATGCTTCGTGTTACAACATATGCGGAAGGAACGATAGGAATTTCCTCGAGCTGATCCATCTGATACATAATCTTTTCAAGATCTCTGTTGGACCAGTTAAGCTCCTGAAGCGCCTCAGTATTTGCAACGTCAACACGACCGAGAGGACCCATTACGCCTTCAACGTTCTGTGCATATTCAACCATTGTTTCCTTTTCGGTAAACCACTTGATGAACTCCCATGCAGCTTCCTGGTCATCACAGCTGGAGAGGATGATAGCACCCGCACCATTGGAGTTGGAAGCGTGGGAAATAGTACCGTCAGCTCTTTCTGTACCAGGTACAGCACAGAAGTCCCACAGACCCTTGATTTCAGGAGCGGCAACATTCAGCTGATTGTAGAAAGTACAGTAGTTCTGGATAACAATAGGAGATTCACCTGTTCTGAAACGTGTAAATGCGTCGTAAGTCTGGTCAAACTTATATACATTATAGAAGTCTGTCCATGTAGCAAACGCATCAACAGCAGCCTGTGAATCGAAGTTTGTAGCAGTCTGATCCTCATTGTAATAGTTGGTACCTGACTGGAGCATAAGCAGAGCAAATGTGTGACCTGCTTCAGTTGCAGGAGAAACGGAAACGCCGTTTACAACGCCCGGGAGAATAAGACCCGGCTGCATATACTTTCTCTGAATAGCAGGAAGCATATCGATGAGTTCTTCCCATGTTTCAGGAGGCTCGCTGATACCAACCTGAGCAAGCATATCCTTACGATAGAACATCATAGGGAAGCTCTGTGTGATAGGAACAGCATAAACATCGCCGTCGTAAGTATACTGAACAGCAGCATTTCTCTGGAATCTGCCCATAACCTCGTCAAAGCCTTCCATATCGTTCATAGGAACAACAAGGTCACGAAGAGCAAGGTTTACAGGGAATTCACCTCCGACAAACAGAGCAACGTCAGGGCCCTTTCCGGCAAGAACAGCTTCCATAATAGCACCCTGTACAAGGTTTACAGCTACCTTTACATCAGCGTCAGGGTTATAGTCAGAGTCAACCATCTGCTTGATAACATTAGCCTGGTCACGGCCTGAAGAAACCCATACATTGATAGAGTCGCCTTCGATATCGGAAAGCTGTGTATAGTCTTCAAAGAAAGAGTTGACAAAGCCCTTACAGCCGAAGCCGAAGCTCTTGAAGATATTTGATTTTACAGAAGTAAACTCACCATCAGCAGGAACAAGCTCAATAAAGTCAATTTCAAGAGGCTGTTCACGGTACTGACGCATCCAGGAAGAAACGGAGTTAACGTTATCCTTGATGGAGTTGTTGGAAATCATATCAGGAATTTTTGTAGGCTTATCAGCTGCCTTTTCAAGAACAGTAGCAAGTCTTTCCAGAGCAGCAGCTTCTGTACCCTTCTGACCTGCAAGGCCTTCAATATTATCCTTTTCTTCAATAAGCTGAGCAGCAAGCTCAGTGAAAACGTCCTGAATTTCAGGAATTTCCTTATGAATATAGTAGTCAGTATACTTGTCAGGTGTAGGGCCGGTAATCATAAGAATCTGCATATAGTACTGGTTTGCCGTGTACACGATTTCATCCAGTCTTCTCATAGATTCGCCAATTTCGCCAGGGATTACCTCAAGAGAAAGCTCGTGCTTGCCCTTGTCAAGATAAACGTAAGCGGCCTCACCGTTTGCATCTTCAGGAACAACCATAATCCAGTCATCATCATACATAAATTTCAGCTGTTCAAACGCTTCATTCGGCACTTCACCGTCAATAAGCAGACGGCGGTTTGTATAAAGACCACGGAGCTCGTTCTGACGAGCCTTGATACCAATTTTGTAATAACCTGCAACGGCAACATCCATTTCCCAGGTAATTGCCTGACCTGCAGTATCCCAAGTACCGTCACCTACTGTATTGTAGCGCTGTTTGGACGGATGGGAAGGTTCAGTAAGGTAAGAACCTCTGTCGTATGTAGGGAACAAAGTCTGAGAGTTTGTATAAGCATACTGTTCGCCCTGAAGTCTGATTGGCTCAGCACCGCTGTTCTTTGCAAGCTCAGCATCGGAAGGCTTTGTATAAGTCTTTGCACCGTCAGTATTGCAAAGCTTGATATACTCAATAGCAACAGACGCACGTTCAGACTCAAAGGAAATAGTATGGGTACCTTCCTCGAGAACGAAGTAGAGAGGGTCATTGAACAGACCGTCCACATCGTAAACCATAGTTTTAACCCATCTTGCCGCCTGTACCTGAGGAGGACGGACTTCGTTATCCTTAGAGTCAGTAGAAATAGGGTATTCACTTGTCCAGATATGCGGGAGAGTAGCACGGGTAGCAGTATCATACGGAGAAACACCGTCGAGAAGAACGGAAAGCTCAGTAGTGCTTGCGCCATCCTCAAGCGGGTAATAGCTTACCTCCAGCTGATATGCACCTGTTTGCGGAACCTCAACAGTATAATCGATACGGCCTTCTTCGTTTGACCATACCAAAACATTATCCTTGCCCTCGAAGGTTGTCACTTCGGCTTCGGCATTGTCGCTCTTACCTGAGTAAGTGAGCATTGCCTCAGCATTCGGGCGCTTGACATTTACAATTTCATCAAAGTATTCGCTGTAAGTTTTCTGCTTTTCGAAAGCAAGAGCAGCCTCAGTGTACTGCGCTTCAGCAGTAGTCTTGACAGGCTCACTTTCCGCAAACGCAGGGAAAGCAGGAATTACAGAAACACAAAGGAGAACTGCAAGTGCCGCAGACAGAGTCCTTTTAAAATTCGTTTTCCTTGACAACAGATAGACCACCTTTCATATAACCTAACTCAAAACCGATAATTTGCACACGCAAAAAAGGCACTGAGGCGCAGTTTTGCATTACCAATATGTGGGTATTGGTAGTTTAAACAGCACAAAAACAGTGCAAACCATACAAGTTCAATGTGTAAGTTTAGTGATAATTACACAAAAATTATGTTATCCACTAATAAAAATATATAGAGTTGTATAATTATTATATCAATTTGCCTAATACTTGTCAAGTATTTATTATGAACATTGTTCAAAAAACGAATAAAATTTACATATGAATTTATCAAAAACGTTTAAGTAAACTATCTGTATAATCGGAATTATTGTACAAAACAAAAAGCCCAAGGCCGGAGCCTCAGGCAAAAGAAAAGTGCTGTCCGTTCTGCATACGGACAGCACTTAATGATGCTAGAATAATAACTTTAATTACCAAAGTAACCGTCGTTATCTTTCATGAAGCTGGGTAATCCCAGCGCGCAATTAGCTTCTCTTCTTAGCAACTACAGCAGCAGCAGCGAGAGCTACAGGAATTACAGCGAGAGCAACAGAAGCGTTACCTGTTGTTGGGTTAGCAACTTCTACTTCTACTTCTACTTCTTCCTCAACTTCTTCTTCTACTACTTCTTCTTCAACTTCTTCTTCAGCGAGTTCTTCGTCGTCAGCTTCAACACCAGCTTCAGCTTCAACGTCGTCAGCAGCACCAGCTGTAAGAGTTACAGTCATGTTATCCCAGTACCATGTGTTGGATGTAGCAAGCTTCATGGAGTGGAGATATACAGCGTAATCGTTAGATGTCATAGCGCCATCCATGATTGCATCCCAGTCAAAGCTGAGGGATGTAGCTGTCCAGTCAAAGTAATCTGTTTCAGCGAGGGACATTGTGAGGTTTTCGTTGATTACGAGAGCACCCTGGAAGAGGTTGTAACCTGTCCAGTCAAAGCCTGTGTAACCTGAGTTTTCGGAAGCATAAGATGTGATGTAAGAACCATATGGATTAACTGTACCCTGGTAGAGGTGCTGGTCAAAGCTCATGTAAGATGTATCAGCGAACCAGTCAGAGCTGTAGTATGCGAGGAGTGTAGCATCATTAGCCCAAGATGGAGTTGCTGCTGCTGCGAGAGCTGCAGTGTAGTTACCGCCATCCTTCTTATCGGCATTACCATACTTAGTATTTGCTACATAGTACTTATCAAAAAGTCTTTCCTTAGTTATTTCGTTTTCTACTGTCCAAATGATACCATTTGTAGCTGTGTTGAATGTAAATGTAACTGTTTCGTAGTTCTGGATAGCATCGTTAAGAACTGCACCAACGTTGTGGTAGCCCTGGCCCTTAGCTGTAACTACCTTAGTATCATAGAATGCCTTATCTTTAACATCCTTATCAGTCTTAACGTCGCCTTCCTGGAGGTAAGCTGTAATGTTCTTGTTGTTCTTGATTTCTGTCTTGAAAGGAGCGTAGTATTCGTCTACCTTGTTTTCATCGCCAGCTGTGTAAGCCTTAAGAACTACATTTGTAGCTTCACCGTTATCAGAATCAGCTGTAATTACAGTATTGAGGTCAGGGTTGATCCATTCAATAGCAGTCATTCCCTGATCAGTCTTATACTTTGTTTCTGTGTTAACAGTTACTGTGAGTGTGAGCTTAGCATCCTGTGAATAGCCAAGGAGTTCCTTGTCAAGAATAATTACGCCATCTTCAGTAATATTAGCATTGTAGTTGAGAGCACCCTTATCTGTAGAGTATGTGTAGATCTTATTCTGGTCGCCAGCAGCAGAAGAAGCAACCTTGATTACAACGCTCTTTACCTTATCCTTAGCGTTTGTGAATGTGAGTTCTGTAGCAACTGCTGTAGCATCCTGTACTGTGAACTCGTATGTTGCTGTGTTAGCCTTTGGAGCCTTAACTTCGTACTTCTTAACGAGGTTGTAAGTAAGAGTTGTGTCAGCGAGAGCGGATACAGTTGTAGCCATTGCAGATACAGCTACTGCGCCTGCTGCGAGAGCAGCGATTGTCTTTTTCATGTTCATGAAAAATTCCTCCTTGTTTTGTTTTAAGTTTTTTCTTTATTTATTTCCAGTTAAAATGGAAATCAAATAGAATTATGTATACAGGCGTACTTAAACGCTTTCTGTATATCACGCTATTATTCTAACATTTCAAGCCCGAACTGTCAATGTACACATACGCCAAATTTTATTACCACTTTTCAGCCGTTATGCACACTTTTCACTAATTTTCACAACTTTAAGCCGAAATGAAAGAGCATTCTCGGTAACCGTTCTGCAATAATCGTAACGATTCTGTAACTTTTCCTTACCTTACCTGTCACGGTAATTTCGCCCGATTTTCACAAATTGCTCCGAAAACGATTAACATTATAGCACGTAATGTATATTTTGTCAATACCCAAAAACAGCGGACAGATAATTCCGTCCGCTGTTCATTATATACATTATATATAGTATAGTTTATCTTGCAGGCAAGTTTATCTTGCCTTTGTTTCATTTTCCTCGAAAATCTTGTTGAGCACGTCTTCCATAGCCATAACGCCAAGGTCGCCTTCCTTGTGGGAACGGAGTGAAAGTGTTTCAGCTTCAACCTCCTTATCACCAACGATGAAGAAGTAAGGAATCTTTTCAAGCTGAGCCTGACGGATCTTGTAGCCGACACCTTCCTTACGGGAGTCGATTGTAGCACGGATACCTCTGCGTTCAAGCTTTTCGAGAACCTTTGCGCTGTATTCAGCTGCACGGTCTGTAACAGGGAGAATTCTTACCTGCTCAGGTGACATCCACAGAGGAAGTGCGCCTGCATATCTTTCGATAAGGTAAGCAAGTGTTCTTTCGTAACAGCCGAGGGAAGTTCTGTGAATGATGTAAGGCATTCTCTTCTTGCCGTCAACGTCTGTATATTCCATACCGAACTTAGCTGCAAGAAGCATATCGATCTGGATTGTAACGATTGTATCTTCCTTGCCGAATACGTTCTTGTACTGGATATCAAGCTTAGGACCATAGAAAGCAGCCTCGTCAATACCGATTGTATATTCTACGCCGAGATTGTCGAGAATCTTGCCCATAACAGCCTGTGCTTCTTCCCACTGTTCCTTTGTACCCTCGTACTTGTTCTTGGGATTTTCAGGATCCCACTGGGAGAAACGGAAAGTACAGTTTTCAAGCATACCAACTGTATCAAGAACGTACTTTGCAAGTTCAAGACAGCCCTTGAATTCTTCCTCAAGCTGTTCAGGACGGAGAATGAGGTGACCCTCGGAGATTGTGAACTGACGTACACGGATAAGACCGTGCATTTCGCCGCTGTCCTCGTTACGGAAAAGTGTGGATGTTTCACCAAGACGCATTGGCAGGTCACGGTAGGAACGTGCTCTGTTCAGGAACACCTGATACTGGAAAGGACAAGTCATAGGACGGAGCGCAAAGCATTCCTTCTCCTCGTCGTCAGGGTCGCCGAGAATGAACATACCGTCACGGTAGTGGTCCCAGTGTCCCGAAATCTTATAAAGGTCACGCTTAGCCATAAGCGGAGTCTTTGTCAGCAGGTAGCCTCTCTTCTGTTCCTCATCTTCAATCCATCTCTGGAGAAGCTGGATTGTTCTTGCACCCTTAGGGAGAAGAATAGGAAGACCCTGACCGATGCAGTCAACAGTTGTGAAGTATTCAAGTTCTCTACCAATCTTGTTGTGGTCACGCTTTCTTGCTTCTTCAACAGCAGCAAGATGTGCCTCAAGTTCGCTTGCCTTAGGGAAAGCTGTACCATAGATACGGGAAAGCTGCTTGCCCTTTGCATCGCCTCTCCAGTAGGCACCTGTACAAGCAGTAAGCTTGAATGCCTTTACCACAGCAACGTTCATAAGGTGAGGACCTGCACAGAGGTCAGTGAATTCGCCCTGCTTGTAGAAGCTGATAGCCTCGCCCTTGTCAGCGTGCTCCTTGCAGAGCTCAACCTTGTAAGGCTCGCCCATCTTTTCCAGCATAGCAATAGCCTCGTCAACAGGCAGGCTGAACTGTTCAAGGTCGATACCTTCCTTGACAATCTTCTTCATCTCAGCCTCGATAGCTGCAAGATCGTCAGCTGTAAAAGCCTTTTCTGTATCAAAATCATAGTAAAAACCATTATCAATAGCAGGACCGATAGCAAGCTTTGTATCAGGGTAAAGACGCTTAACAGCCTGAGCAAGAATGTGGGAAGCTGTGTGCCAGAAAGTCTTCTTGCCTTCCTCGCTGTCGAAAGTCATAACCTCGAAAGTGCAGTCCTTGTCGATTGTTGTACGCAGGTCGCATACATTTCCGTCAATTTTTACACAGCAAGCGGACTTGTAAAGTCCCATGCCGATTCCCTTGACAACCTCAGCCGCAGACATTGCATTTTCGATTTCACGGATTGAGCCGTCCTTCAGTGTGAGCTTAATCATAATTTTTCCTCCATATCATTATTTATAATAGTATCATTGTAAACTTTTTCCTCAACCGTCAGCCCCTCGGTGTCATACATAACCTTTGCGTAATTATCACGGATAACCCTGCTTTCCAAAAGTTTACCCGTCTTTGCGTCATAAACCCTTCTGTAAACCTGCCCCGTGCGGTAAACATCATCCCCGTCACGGACAAACTTCTCGTTTTCCGCCTTGACGTGAAAGCTTTTGTCAGAGCGTTTTTCCGCCCGAAGCTCACCGCAGAGGTACTCTCCGTCAGAATATATAACAAGCTGAAAAGTGTTGTCTGTGTTATTTTTCAGCCTGTAATCAAGATAATTGTACATCACCGACGTACCCGTGCCGAAGGGCACCTGCCTTCCGTAATCACGAAAAAGGTCAAGTCCGTCGTGATGATGATGCTCGGCAATATCCAAATCGGAATGAAGTGCCATCCAGTGAATAAGGTTTGAAAGCTGACACATTCCGCCGCCTGTGCCGCTTGAAGGCTTCCCCCTTTCAATGGTCAGCCCCTCAAGAAATCCGCGCTTTTCACTTGGATTACCCACAAGCTGCCAGAAAGAAAAGGTTTCCCCCGGCTTTATCAGCACACCCGAAATGCATGGCGCCGCAATCGACAGATTAACCGCCTTGTTTTCCTGCAAACGCATATCGGCATTGCCAAGCCGCCTTCTTATCAGCGATTTGTGGCGGTATATCACAATCGGAAGCTTCTCCTCCGTCTTTGCCTTTGCAAATCGTTCCCCACGAATAACAGCAATCAAATTTTTCGCCTTCCGCAGAGTAATGCCCTTAAACACCGATATTTTATATGTCAGCGGAGATATTTCACAAAACAGCCGCCTTCCCATAGTCAAGCATCTCCAATATTATCATTTTCAGCTTTTTTCTTTCTTATCCATAATAATCTTGGCAATCGCCGAAATCAGAAGCAGTACCCCAAACATCACCAGGCTGTTCACGAAACAGTATCCTATATATAGTATACGTCCTCCCGCACCAACCGAGTCAATTACCGTCAGCACAGTTTCATCAAACCAACCAAGCGAGTCCGCCGTTTCAGTCACCGTCAGCAGCGTGTCCGAGCTTTTCAGCACGGTTTTCACGTCGTACACCAACTCAACCGCCAGCACCGCCAACGGAAATGCGTAAATATTCCCCGACAGCTTAACCGTAACTATAACCGCAATAACCGTCAGAATTCCCATAAATACCGCCGCAGGCGGAAGCAGGGAGAAGTCCGTGAAGATGATTATTGCCCCAAACAGGATTTTCACAGCCGTCCTCATCAGTTTAAGTGCTATATAAACCAACAGCGATATCAACAGCACAAACCAGAAGCTGCTCTTTTTATCTTCCAAAGCTGTCACCTTCATTCTCATAATTGCGAATTACGAATTAAAATAAAAAAATCCCCTAATCTGCACAATGCAGACTAAGGGACGATAACTAACCTATCGTGGTTCCACCCGAAGTTCATATACTATTATAATAGGAGCGATATTACAACCCGTAATAACAAACCATACTATTATATATAGTATACCTCATTCTGCGTTCTTTAACGGGAACGACCCGCCGTGTATTAAACGGACTCAAAGGCGGTGTGCACAATACTCGGATTTACGCCGTTCACAGCATCGGGCGCTCTCTGAAAACCCTTTGTGTAAGGTGCCTTCCTTATCAACGTTTTGGGATATTATTTATAGTGTAACACCGTTTTCGATTTTTGTCAACCGTCTTTTTTCACATACAAACGGTATTTTTATTATTGAATAGTGTCAAAATGTATAATTTTCCTTGACAATTTAAACGTCTTATATTAAAATAGTAAAGTGAATGCAATATATTTATATAATAGCGAAGCTGAAGCTTATTCGGCTCGTTCAAATAAATTGCTGTTCAACTATTTTCTTACTTCTATGGCTCAAATAGAAGGTTTTTCATATATTTCACAGGCTATAACTTACCGTATTTTACACATTATAATTTACAAACGGTATAATTGACATAGATTGCACTTTACATATTATGTATATAGTGTACCCGCCTGTGAATAGATATATCCAAAAGGTCGATAAGGACAATTACACAAATCTTTTGAAATTTTTTGAATTTTGACAACGTTTCATTACTGAAACTGCACAAGTGAAAATCCGATATTTAAGCCTCCGAAGTAATTTTCTTAATTAAACCAAAGGAGGTATATGGGTTTGGAAATCACAATCGGAATTATAGCTTTCCTCGTCGGTGCAATCATCGGCGGCGCTATCCTGTTCAAGGTTGGTATAAATTACCGCAAGCAGCAGGCTGAAAACGCAATCGGTTCCGCAGAAAAGGAAGCGGAAAGAATTGTTGAAGACGCTAAGAAGGAAGCTGAAAATCAGAAGAAAATCGCGCTGGTAGAAGCTAAGGACGAAATCCATAAGAGCCGCAACGAGCTTGAAAAGGAAATCAAGGAACGCCGCAGCGAAATGTCACGTCAGGAAAGACGTATCCAGCAGAAGGAAGAAAACCTCGACAAGAAGAATGACAACATCGAAAAGAAGGAAGAGCAGCTCCAGAAAAAACTGAAGCAGGCTGACGAAAAGCTCGAGGAAGCCGACAAGATTAAAAAATCCCAAATGGAAATTCTGGAAAGAATTTCTCAGTTTACTATGGAACAGGCTAAGGAACACCTGCTTTCCATGCTGGAAAATGAACTTGTCCACGACAAGGCTCTCAAAATCCAGCAGTATGAAACCCAGCTCAAGGATGAATGCGAAGAAAAGGCAAGAGATCTCATCTCCCTTGCAATCTCCAAGTGCTCCGCTGACCAGGTTTCTGAGTCCGCTGTTTCCGTTGTTCCACTGCCGAACGACGAAATGAAGGGTCGTATCATCGGCCGTGAGGGTAGAAATATCCGTACCCTCGAAACTCTCACAGGTGTTGACCTCATCATCGACGATACACCTGAAGCAATCACACTCTCCTGCTTCGACCAGGCAAGACGTGAGGTTGCAAGAATTGCTCTCGAAAAACTTATCGCAGACGGAAGAATTCATCCGTCCCGTATCGAAGAAATGGTTGACAAGGCTCGTAAAGAGGTTGAACACCGCATCAAGCAGGAAGGTGAACGTGCTGTTCTCGAAACCAACGTTCACGGCCTCAACCACGAACTTGTACGCCTCATCGGTAGACTCCACTACCGTACATCCTACCGTCAGAATGTTCTCAATCACTCCATTGAGGTTGCTCATCTGGCAGGTATCATGGCTTCCGAGCTCGGCGTTGACGCTAACCTTGCCCGCCGTGCAGGTCTTCTCCACGACATCGGTAAGGCTCTCAGCTACGAAATCGAAGGTTCACACGTTCAGATCGGTGTTGATGTCTGCCGCAAGTACAAGGAAAATGCAGATGTTATCCACGCTATCGAAGCTCACCACGGCGACGTAGAGCCTAAGACAGTTATCGCTTCCCTGGTTCAGGCTGCTGACGCAATTTCCGCAGCACGTCCAGGTGCAAGAAGTGAAAACTACGAAAACTACATCAAGCGTCTTCAGAAGCTTGAAGAAATCTGTACATCCTTTGACGGCGTTGAAAAGTCCTTTGCTATCCAGGCAGGCCGTGAAGTTCGTATTATGGTATTCCCTGACAAGATCAACGACGAAAAGATGGTTATCATCGCTCGTGAAATCGCTCAGAAGATTGAAAACGAGATGGATTATCCGGGACAGATTAAGGTTAACCTCATCAGAGAAAGCCGTGCTGTTGAATACGCAAAATAACTTTGCGCAACGCAAAATAACTTTTCTCACTCCGTGAGAAATTTTACGCTGATTACGTCAGCATAAAACCGTAAAATATCGGAGTTTGCTTGTAACTATAAAAAATGAAATACCCCGTGTTTATTTACACGGGGTATTTTTGAAGAATAATATTACAACTTGTAAATTCAGAAAGAAGGTAACCTATGCCAAAAACCATATTCGGTACAACCGAAAAGTCCAACTTTATCCTGAATATGAAGTTCACAACCGTCAGACGTTGGGTGCTTGGCATCCTTTGCGCCTGCATAATCGTGCCGCTTATCGGCGGTATGTTCATTACGGGAATTGAAGGGACAAGCTCGTT
This sequence comes from uncultured Clostridia bacterium, assembly GCA_937891895.1. Lineage (GTDB taxonomy): Bacteria > Bacillota > Clostridia > Oscillospirales > Ruminococcaceae > RGIG8773. The sequence continues at coordinate 1,380 of CALATN010000218.1, read as the reverse complement.
CCTCGGCTCATTCCTCTATGCAACAGGCTTCTCCTGCATACTATTTTATATAGTATTGCTGCTGAGAAAGGATATCGAATTCAAAAAATATCCTGCCGCATTCCTTATAATCGGGCTCGCAGTGCTGGCCTTTGCCTCGTATTACAGCGTTTTCCTTTCAGGTGCAACTCAGGAGGATATCAATACAATGCTTATGGGTGAGCTTGGCCGCTACGAAGGGCTGCTTGCATTGTTTGCATATTTCGGAATTTTCCTGCTTGCAACAGCAGTTATGAAATACTCCGCAGTAAAAACTATTTTCGACATTCTTGTCGGTGCAGGCATAGTTCAGGCAATTGTTGCGGTAATGCAGCATATTCCGTGGGATTTCCCCTCCGATTTCAGAAAGCTTCCCGCAATTCTTCTCCTCAAGGACGTTCACCTCTCCAGCGGACTTTCCGACAGCCCGATTTTTTACGGCTCCTTCCTTACAATAGTAAGTGCTGTTGCAATAAGCGGTGCAATTTATGATAAAAATATCAAGCGTGCAAGAATTTACGGAGCTGCTTCCGCACTTTTCTTCCTTACAGGACTTTTTACATCCTCTGTTGTGCCGCTTATCGGTATCGGTGCAGCTCTCGTTGTTACACTTATCCTCGAATTTACTGCGGGTAAAGACGGAACAAAGTTTGAAAACGGCGTGCTGAAAAGCTCACGCAAAAGACTTCTTGCAATTATAATTTCATTTGCAGCAATTTTCGGCATTGTCCTTGCCGCACAGGGCATATACCTCCGTGACAAGGCAATAGCCTATACCGACGCATACAACAGACTTTTCATAGTAGCAGGCTCACCTTCTCCTGTTACCGAAGAAAGCCACTGGGAAATCGGTGCGGAAAGAAGCCTTGCAATGATAAAGGAACACCCTCTGCTCGGCGTAGGTCCCGATATGTTTGCAAAGGCGCAGTTTACCAAAGAGCTTGCTGTTGACAGTATCGACCGAAGCTATAATGAATATCTCTATATTGCCGCAACACGCGGAATTCTTTCACTTGTCATTTACCTTGCTTTGCTTGGTGCAACAATATTCCACCTTGCAAAAAATCTGAAGCAGTTCGGCAATGACCGTGAAAAATGGTTCAGGCCTGCACTTCTTACAGCAATTATCGCATATTCTGTGCAGGCGTATTTCAGCGCAAGCGCAGTAACAGTTGCACCGTTCTTCTGGCTGCTCCTCGGAATAAGCTGGTCAGAATTCATCGACGAAAAGAAATAACCCCCAAAGGAGAAGCAACCGCTTCTCCTTTCTCTTTGCAAATTGGAATTTAACGGGGAGGGTGCGGGAACTTACTGGGGAAAACCTTTCTGAGGAAAGGTTATTCCCCAGACCCCTTTCCAAAG
>CALATN010000217.1 GCA_937891895.1 uncultured Clostridia bacterium | reverse complement strand
CCGCTTATCGGCTCTGCCGGTGTGTCTGCTGTGCCAATGGCAGCACGTGTATCTCAGAAGGTTGGTCAGCAGGAGAATCCAAGCAACTTCTTGCTCATGCACGCTATGGGACCAAACGTTGCTGGTGTTATAGGCTCTGCTATCGCAGCCGGTGCTTTAATAGCATTATTTGGCAATTAATAGGAGGTGCAAAAAATGGCAAACAAACCATTGTTTATTACAGATACAATTTTGCGTGATGCGCATCAATCTCAGGCTGCAACAAGAATGCGTCTTGAGGATATGCTTCCTGCCTGTGAGGCGCTCGACAAGGTTGGCTACTGGTCACTTGAGTGCTGGGGTGGAGCTACCTTTGACTCCTGCATGCGTTTTCTTAACGAGGACCCTTGGGAAAGACTTCGCGCTCTTAAAAAGGCGATGCCTAACACCAAGCTTCAAATGCTTCTTCGTGGACAAAACCTTCTCGGCTACAAGCACTATGCTGACGATGTAGTTGAGGCATTTATCGAAAAGGCAATTGCAAACGGTATTGATGTTATTCGTATCTTTGACGCGCTCAACGATGTTAGAAATATGGAAACTGCAATCCGTGCTACAAAGAAATTCGGTGGCCATGTTGAGGCTGCGCTCTCATACACAATCAGCCCTGTTCACAACGAGGAGTACTTCGTTGACCTCGCTTGCAAGCTTGAGGAAATGGGCGCTGACACCATTTGTATTAAGGATATGGCAAACCTCTTGCTCCCTTACGATGCAGAATCTCTCGTTCGTGCTCTTAAGGCAAAGGTTAAGGTTCCTATCCACCTTCACACACACAACACAACAGGTACAGGCGATATGACATACCTTATGGCAATTCAAGCAGGCGTTGATATTATCGACTGTGCAATGTCGCCTTTTGCTATGGGTACAAGCCAGCCGGCAACAGAGCCTATGGTTGCAACACTTAAGGATACACCTTACGACACAGGCTACGATCTTGATGTTTTAAGCGAAATTGCAGACTATTTCAGACCGCTCCGCGAAAAGTATATCGAAAACGGAACACTTAACCCCAAAGCACTTGCAGTAGATGTAAACACTCTTAAGTATCAGGTGCCGGGCGGTATGCTTTCAAATCTTATTTCTCAGCTTAAGCAGCTTGGTGCAGAGGATAAATTCCAGGAAGTTCTTAAAGAAGTTCCCCGTGTGCGTGAAGATGCAGGATTCCCTCCGCTTGTAACGCCATCAAGCCAGATTGTTGGAACTCAGGCAGTGTTCAACGTTGTAACGGGCGAAAGATATAAGCAGGTTTCAAAGGAATTCAAGGGAATTCTTGCAGGTGACTACGGTAAGACCCCTGCCGAGATCGACCCCGAGTTTTCTAAAAAGATCCTCGGTGACATAGAGGTCAAGACCTGCCGTCCTGCCGATCTTCTTAAGCCAGAGCTGGACAAGCTCAAGGATGAAGCTTCCGAATGGGTAGAACAGGAAGAAGATGTACTCAGCTACGCTATGTTCCCACAGGTTGCACCAAAATTCTTTGCTAAAAGACGTGATTTGAAGTATGGTGTGGATAGTGCTCATGCCGATGTTGAAAATAAGGTACATCCAGTTTAATCAAATCATTTAAAGAGCCGTTTTTACGGCTCTTTTTTATTGCAAAACACTTGATTTTTATTGCAAAAAATGATATAATTAAAAATAAGTGCTAAAACTTATTATGTGCAGTTTTGCAGAAAGGAAAACCACTATATGATTAAAAGTATGACAGGCTATGGTCGTGGACAACAGATTATTGACGGTAGGGAAATTACTGTTGAAATTAAATCCGTTAATCATAGATATTTTGAATTTTCAGCAAGAGTTCCAAGAGCTTATGGTTATCTTGAAGAGAAACTTAAATCATTTGTCCAAAGCAAGGTTTCACGAGGTAAGGTTGACGTCGGTGTAACAATCTTCAATATTGAAGGCAAGGATGCACAAATCGAAGTAAATCAGTCAATTGCTGTTGGATACGTTGAGGCTCTCAGAAAAGCAAATGTAACAATTGGTTTAAATGATGACCTTTCCTTATCACAACTTATCAGACTTCCTGATATATTCAATGTTGTAAAAACAACAGAGGATGAAGAAGTTATCTGGAATCTTGTTAAAACAGTTGCTGAGGAAGCTCTCAATAACTTTGTTTCAATGCGCGAAACTGAAGGCCATAAAATGAAGGATGATATCAAATCACGTCTTGCTTACATAAGTGAGTTGGTAAGGAAAGTCGAAGAACGTTCTCCGATGGTCACAGAAGCTTATCGTGAACGTCTCTATAATAAAATTTCCGAATTACTTAACGATAAGAAAATTGACGAGCAACGTATCCTTACTGAAGCAGCTATTTTCTCTGAAAAGACAGCTGTTGATGAGGAAACCGTACGTCTTAAAAGTCATATTCAGCAGTTCACTACACTTCTTGACTCTACTGAAGCTGTGGGAAGAAAACTTGATTTCTTAATTCAGGAATTCAACCGTGAAAGTAATACAATAGGTTCAAAAGCACAGGATGTAGAAATTACACGAATTGTCGTTGAACTCAAATCTGAAATAGAAAAAATCAGAGAACAGATCCAGAATATTGAATAATCGGAGGTTTATATGAAACTGGTTAATATTGGTTTCGGAAATATGATTAATGCAAATCGTCTGATTACAATTGTAAGTCCTGAATCTGCTCCGATAAAAAGAATTATACAAGATGCCAAAGAAAAAGGTTTGCTTATTGATGCAACTTATGGCAGACGAACCCGTGCAGTAATTGTTATGGATAGTGACCATGTTATTTTATCAGCTGTGCAGCCTGAAACCGTTGCACGACGGCTTAATGATGAGGAGGTACTTGATGATGAGTAAGGGTTTACTTATTGTTGTTTCCGGACCTTCCGGATGTGGAAAAGGAACAATATTAGCGGAAATTCTTAACGACGAAAAATTCTTCTACTCTATTTCTGCTACTACACGAAATCCAAGACCGGGGGAAGTTGATGGGGTTAATTATCACTTCCTTACAAAAGAAAAATTTGAAAATCTTATCGAAACAGACGGTATGCTTGAATATGCATCATATTGTGATAATTATTATGGCACACCAAGAAAACCTGTTGAAGATATGTTAAATGAAGGTAGACATGTTATTCTCGAAATTGAAGTACAGGGTGCTATGAAAATTAAAGAAAAGTGTCCTGATGCAAAATTTATTTTTATCCTTCCACCTTCATTAAAGGAGCTTCGTAAACGCCTTAACAAACGAGGAACAGAAAGTGAAGAAGTTATTGAAAAACGGCTAAATGAAGCTACCAGCGAAATAAACCAGGCATACAAATATGATTATACTTTAATAAATGGAGACTTGTCAGAAGCTGTTGATGACTTACTTGCAATCATCAGAGCTGAAGAACTTAGTGTAAAAAATACAAATAATATTATTGATGAGGTGTTAAAAAATGCTTAGACCATCCCTTAACCAGATTGCTACTAAAAATGAAAGTTACTATTCAGTTGTACTTGCAGTTGCAAAGCGTGCACGAGAAATTGCTGATGACCTTTGTGCAAATAATGAAACACTTGAAGAAAAAC
>CALATN010000216.1 GCA_937891895.1 uncultured Clostridia bacterium | reverse complement strand
TGATACTCGCTCCGCTCGTATGAAGTGCGCCCTTGTACCAAGGGAAGCAGAAATGCTTACCTTGCAAAACAGCTTTTTCAAGAATTATCACACAGACTTTCGGGAAAGTGTATGCCCTGTAAGCCTCCGGGCAGATTTCCGAAAGCTATCCTGATGATGTGTTTTATCTGCTCGTTGGTGTAGTTCTCGGCATTGGGAATAAAGCTCTCCAGAATTGCGCCACGCTCGATAAGGCGATGATTGCGATTGCGGCGTTTCTGCTCCTTGTAACGATTTTTCAGCGTATCAAGCTTGTGTTTGTCCTGCGTTTCTTTTTTTCGTCAGATGGTCAAGCTCAGCCTGAAGCTTGTTGCGTTCGGCAAGAGCTTTTTCGTATTCAGAGTCGATACGGGTGAGTGTTTTTTCTTCATTCATTGTGGTGTCCTCCATAAAAATAAATTTCAGCAGATTTCTGCCGACATACGCTTTTGCGTTATGTAAAGACGGAGGAAATGATGTATGGCAGTTTCCCGTTCTGGGGATGTGCCAATAAGGTGGTGAATTGCCACCTCATAGTTTTTCTAAGGTCGGATTTCACGACATTTGGATTTCTGGGGTCATCGAAATGATGACGCCTTTCATTTTCTTTGCTTCGGAGATGGGGGTCCAATTTGGACTCCCATCGGAAATTCGTTTTGCATATCAAAGTGCGGATAATTTGTCTACAACTTTCAAAGCACTCTGTAAAACACCGTTCCCTTTATCATAAACCACTGTCGCAATCTGCGACGGTGGTTTGCAGAGTCATCATATGATGTCACTCCTTGCACTCGCCCTGAAACGGGGCGAGAGTTTTATCTGCAACCACCGCCCTAATTTAGGGCGTCATCACTTTTGCTGTGCAACGTTTCGTATTCAACGATTGGAATATCGCAAATTGTGTAAACGGCGTTTGCAATTTTTCCATCCTCTGTCCTTGGATAGCTCCGCCGTAGATAATCAAACTGCTCCAGTTCTCGTAACGCAGAGGAAATGGCACTCTCGTTCTCCTTGTTGATGTAGGCGAGTTCCTCAATGGAAAATCTCCAGTCAGGCGGCAGGCAAAGCATACACGCAAGGAGTCCTTTGGCTTTCAGCGATAAATCCTTTCTTGTGAGAAATTCGTTGTCCATAGAAACAAATCGGTTCCGCTTTGCTTTTAACTTTGGCATTGTATCAATTCCTTTCAGTTTTATTTCTCCCGTTAATCGGGATATGTAAGTCCTCTACTATATACAGGAAAAAATAACATAGTCAATGCACTGTTCTGAATAAAATTTCAGATAAGCTGTGGATTTTATAACACCATCTACTATTAAAGGTAAAAAATCGGACTGGTGGCAACCTTAAATTTATCCCTCTACTTTTATACGCCGAAAAAATTGCAGGGTAATGCAATTTTTTATAACTTTCTCTCACTTTTAAAGGTAAAAAACAGAGCTGGTAATGCAATCTTCGGGGCAAAATATCGTATATTTTCTTCGGATAAGCGAGAATTTTTATAATGCTCTCTACTTTTAAAGGTGAAAAATAAGGCTGGTGGCAACCTTAAAAATATTCCCTCACTTTTATAAGCCGAAAAAATTGCAGGGTGTTAACCAAAGCATATAAAAAAGCACCGTTCCGATACAGATTTACTGTACCTTTCCGGTGCTGAAATGCGCATTTATTTATGCAATAACATTTGCGGAAATATGCTATCATACATAACAATTAAAACGACTAATACGCTTAACTTTGAAAATATATCAGGGACGGTGCGTAACGAACTGCGGCCGAGTTATCTCCGCCTGTGTGTGCAGGTGTAAGAAAATCGAATTCACCTTTTAAAAATCAAAGCATAATATATAATATAGAAATTTTTTCAGATACCTATTGACAAAGTAGGTTGGAAGTGCTATACTGTAAAAAAATAAATATTCGAAACCGTTGAGACGGAGATAACGGCAATGATGCCTTTACAGAGAACCTGTGGTGCTGAGAGTCAGGTAAGAAACAAGTTGTCAAATGGACCGTTGAGGGCGCAGTCAAAAGCGTGGTTTTGCCATGCTGAGTATTCTGCGACGTGTTGGCATACGTCAGTTGTCGGGAGTGTGTTGGCACTCTGCTAAGCGCACAGGGTCGTTCCTGTGAATCAAGGTGGCACCGCGGATACGGGCAAGTTATACATATTTGCAGTTATTCGTCCTTGGCAGAATTCTATTTTTATGAAATTCTGTCAGGGGCGTTTTTGTTTGTGCACAGCGAAAGCTCTTCTGACAGAATCAGAGGAGCTTTTTGTTTTACACGGAGGTGCATTATGAAATTTTTACCCGATATTGAAGAAATAAAAAATGTTGCAGCAAGTGGAAAATACAATATCATTCCCGTAAGCTGTGAAATACTTTCAGACTTCTGTACGCCCATTGAAGCTATGCAGAAACTGAAAAATATATCATCCCATTGCTATATGCTTGAATCGGCAGCGGCAAATGAAAAGTGGGGACGCTACACGTTTCTTGGTTTCGACCCGAAGCTTGAAATCACCTGCAAGGGCGAGGATATGAAAATCGGTGATGTAAGGCTTAAATCTGATAATCCAGATGAACATATCAGACAGCTTATGTCGGAATATAAAAGTCCGAAATTCGATTATCTCCCTTCTTTTACAGGCGGACTTGTCGGCTATTTTTCATACGATTATCTCGGATATTCCGAGCCGACTGTACGAAACAGTGCAGAGGATACCGAGAATTTCAAGGACGTTGACCTTATGCTTTTTGATAAGGTTATTGCCTTTGACAATGTCAGTCAGAAAATTATTCTCATTGTGAATATGCCGCTTAATGATATTGAAACAAACTACAATAAAGCGGTTTATGAATTGAAAAAGCTTATTGAGCTTATCCGCACAGGCGATAAGAAAATCGAGTGCGGACATTTAACAGGAGAGATTAAACCGCTTTTTGATAAGGAACAGTTCTGCAATATGGTTGTAAAGGCAAAGCATCACATTCATGAGGGTGATATTTTCCAGATTGTCCTGTCAAACCGTCTTTCTGCATCCTTTGAGGGGAGCCTGTTGAATACCTACCGTGTACTGCGGACACTCAATCCGTCACCGTATATGTTCTATCTTTCAGGAACTGACGTGGAGGTTGCAGGTGCTTCTCCCGAAACACTTGTCAAGCTGGAAAACGGCGTACTCCACACCTTTCCCCTTGCAGGAACGCGTCCGAGAGGTAAAACCGAAGCTGAGGACAAAGCGCTTGAAGCGGAACTGCTTGCTGACGAAAAGGAACTTGCAGAGCATAATATGCTTGTGGATTTAGGCAGAAACGATTTGGGCAAAATCAGCAAATTCGGTACGGTTGAGGTTGAGAAGCTCCGCAGTATAGAGCGTTATTCCCACGTTATGCACATCGGCTCAACCGTAAGAGGAGAAATCCGTGAGGACTGTGACGCACTTGACGCAGTAAGCGCCGTGCTCCCCGCAGGAACGCTTTCGGGTGCACCGAAAATAAGAGCCTGTCAGCTAATCGGAGAGCTTGAAAACAACAAGCGTGGAATTTACGGCGGAGCAATCGGATACATTGACTTTACGGGAAATCTCGACGTTTGTATTGCAATACGGATTGCCTACAAGAAAAACGGAAAGGTGTTCATCAGAAGTGGTGCGGGAATTGTTGCTGACTCTGTTCCCGAAAATGAATATCAGGAATGTATAAACAAAGCGGCGGCAGTTGTTAATGCACTTAAAATAGCAGAGGAGGCGGATTTATGATACTTCTCATTGATAATTATGACAGCTTTTCATATAACCTTTATCAGCTTATCGGAGAAATTACGCCAGATATAAAGGTGATAAGAAACGATGAGCTTCGTACAGATGAAATACGGGGACTTCACCCCGAAAAAGTAATTCTCTCTCCGGGTCCAGGCAGACCTGATGATGCAGGAGTAACCCTTACCATTGCGAAAACGCTTGCAAGAAGCGTGCCGACATTGGGCGTTTGTCTTGGACATCAGGCGATATGTGCGGCATACGGTGGCGAGGTAACTTACGCAAAACAGCTTATGCACGGCAAACAATCGGAAATAAAGCTTGATACGGAATGTATGTTGTTCGACGGCATTCCCGAAAGAATAAAGGTGGCAAGATACCATTCTCTTGCGGCAAATCCCAAAGCCCTGCCTGACTGCCTTAAAGTTACAGCTGTAACCGATGATGGCGAAATTATGGCAGTACAGCACAAGGATTATCCCATTTTCGGCGTGCAGTTTCACCCCGAATCAATAATGACGGAATACGGCAGACAAATGCTTTTGAACTTCGTGAAAGGAGATTTCTGATATGATTAAGGAAGCAATAGTAAAAATTGTAGATAAGCAGGACTTGACATACGATGAGGCATACACGGTAATTACCGAAATTATGAGCGGCGAAACAACACCAACACAGAATGCGGCATTTCTTGCAGCACTTTCCACCAAAAGCACCAAAGCCGAAACTATCGAGGAGATAACGGGCTGTGCGGCGGCTATGCGTGACAAGGCGACAAAGCTCACGCACAACCTTGATGTTATGGAAATTGTAGGCACAGGCGGCGACAACGCACACAGCTTCAATATTTCCACCACAACAGCTATTGTCTGTGCGGCGGCAGGACTTAGAATTGCAAAGCATGGCAATCGTGCGGCTTCCTCCGACTGCGGAACAGCGGATTGCCTTGAAGCGCTTGGGGTCAACATAAACCTTGAGCCTGAAAAGTGTCTTGAATTGCTTGAAAAGGTGGGTTTCTGCTTCTTTTTTGCACAGAAATACCACACCTCAATGAAGTATGTGGGCGGCATCAGAAAGGAGCTTGGTATCCGCACGGTGTTCAACATTTTAGGTCCCCTTACAAACCCTGCAAGTCCTCAAAGACAGCTTCTTGGAGTTTATGACCCGTCGCTTGTTGAGCCGCTTGCACAGGTACTTATGAAGCTTGGTGTGAAAAAGGGTATGGTTGTTTACGGTCAGGATAAGCTTGATGAAATCTCGCTTTGCGCCCCCACAACTGTTTCCGAGTTCAAGGACGGCTGGTTCAGGACTTATGAAATCACTCCCGAACAGTTCGGATTTGAACGCTGTACCCGTGAGGATTTGCGGGGCGGCAAGCCTGCTGAAAATGCGGAAATCACACGCAGTATACTCAGTGGCGAAAAGGGACACAGAAGAAACGCTGTTCTGCTGAATGCAGGTGCGGCACTTTGCATAGGCGAAAAGGCTGAAACGATTGCTGACGGAATAAAGCTTGCCGAAGAGATTATCGACAGCGGAAAGGCAATGGAAACTCTTGAAATGCTGATAGAGCTTTCAAATTCGTGAGGTGAATTATGACAATACTTGATAAGCTTGCCGAACACGCTTTTGAACGTGTAAAAGCGGCAAAAAAGAGCGTTTCGCTTGATGAAATAAAAAGCTGTGCATTTGCTCTCCCGAAAGGTGACTTTGAGTTTGAAAAAGCACTCCGCAAGCCTGATATTTCCTTTATCTGCGAGTGCAAAAAGGCTTCTCCCTCAAAGGGTATTATTGCAGAGGATTTTCCCTATCTTGAAATTGCAAAGGAATACGAAAAGGCAGGTGCAGACTGCATTTCCGTGTTAACCGAGCCGAAATGGTTTCTCGGCAGTGACAATTATCTGAAAGAGATTGCGGCGGCTGTTTCAGTTCCTTGTCTGCGAAAAGATTTTACTGTCAGCGATTATCAGATTTACGAGGCAATATTACTCGGAGCAAAGGCTGTACTTCTGATTTGCTCCATTCTTTCGGCAGAGCAAATCAGGGAATATATCGGAATATGCGACAGGCTCGGGATTTCTGCACTTGTTGAAGCGCACGACGAAAGCGAGGTTAAGTTTGCAGTAAATTCGGGTGCAAGGATCATCGGGGTAAATAACCGAAATCTCAAAGATTTTTCCGTTGATACGGATAATAGCAGACGTATGAGAGAGCTCGTGCCGAAGAATATAATCTTTGTGTCGGAAAGCGGTGTACAGGCAGCAGAGGATGTGCAGAAATTGCGTGAAATCGGTGCGGACGCTGTGCTTATCGGTGAAACACTTATGCGTGCAGAAAATAAGAAAGCAAAGCTTTCGGAGCTTCGTGGCGTATGACAAAAATCAAGCTTTGCGGTCTTACACGTCCCTGTGATATTGAGTATGTGAATGAGTTGCTGCCCGAATATATCGGCTTTGTTTTTGCGCCGAAAAGCAGACGGTATATTTCTCCCGAAAAGGCTGAAGTTCTGAGAGAACATCTTGATGACAGAATTACACCTGTGGGAGTTTTCGTTGACGAAAAAATTGAGGTAATTGCAGATTTGATAAAACGTAAAATCATTGACATTGTTCAGCTTCACGGTAATGAGAGTGAAAAATATATCACCGGTTTGCGGAGGGTAATTGACTGCCCTGTAATCAAAGCTTTTCGGATTGAAAGTGAGGCTGATATTGTCAGCGCAAACAATTCCTCCGCAGATTATGTTCTGCTTGATTCGGGCGGCGGTACGGGAAAAGTTTTTGACCACTCGCTTTTGAAAGATATTGCAAGACCGTATTTTCTTGCAGGGGGACTTACCCCCGAAAACGTGGAAACAGCAGTAAAACAGCTTAAATCATTTGCTGTTGATGTAAGCTCCTCCCTTGAAACAGATGGATTTAAAGATAAAATAAAAATGACAGCCTTTGTTAATGCTGTCAGAAAGGACTGAATTATGACTAACGGTAGATTTGGTGTTCACGGTGGACAATATATCCCCGAAACACTTATGAATGCGGTAATTGAGCTTGAAAAGGCATATAATCACTATAAAAACGACCCTGAGTTCAATCGTGAGCTTACCGATTTATTTAACGAATATGCTAACCGCCCCTCACGGCTTTACTATGCGGAGAAGCTGACGAAGGCACTTGGCGGTGCAAAAATTTATCTGAAACGTGAGGACTTGAACCACACAGGCTCCCATAAGATAAACAACGTTCTCGGTCAGGCTCTTCTTGCAAAGAAAATGGGCAAGACAAGACTTATTGCTGAAACGGGTGCAGGCCAGCACGGTGTTGCAACAGCCACCGCCGCCGCACTAATGAATATGGAATGTGTTGTTTTTATGGGCGAGGAGGACACCAAGCGTCAAGCTTTGAATGTATACAGAATGAAGCTTCTCGGTGCTGAAGTTATCCCTGTGACAAGCGGCACAGCTACACTTAAAGACGCTGTTTCTGAGGCAATGCGTGAGTGGACTTCAAGAATTGATGATACACATTATTGTTTAGGCTCAGTTATGGGTCCGCACCCGTTTCCTACCATTGTCCGCGATTTTCAGGCGGTTATCTCAAAAGAAATCAAGTCGCAGATTCTTGAAAAGGAAGGCAGACTTCCCGACACGGTAATTGCCTGTGTGGGCGGCGGCTCAAATGCAATGGGCAGCTTTTATCATTTTATTGAAGATGAAAACGTCCGTCTTATCGGCTGTGAAGCGGCAGGACGTGGCATTGACACCTTTGAAACTGCGGCAACAATTAACACAGGTAGGCTTGGAATTTTCCACGGAATGAAGTCGTATTTCTGTCAGGATAAATACGGTCAGATAGCACCTGTTTATTCTATTTCAGCAGGACTTGACTACCCCGGTATCGGTCCTGAGCACGCTCATCTTCACGACATAGGCAGAGCGGAGTATGTTCCTGTAACCGATGAAGAAGCGGTTGAGGCCTTTGAATTTTTATCTAAGACTGAGGGTATTATTCCAGCCATTGAGTCTGCCCATGCTGTTGCTTATGCAATGAAGCTTGCACCCACAATGGATAAGGATAAAATTATAGTAATCACCGTTTCGGGCAGAGGTGATAAGGACTGTGCAGCGATTGCACGCTACAGAGGGGAGGATATTTATGAGTAACATCAGAAAGGCATTTGAAAACGGCAAGGCGTTCATTCCGTTTATAACCTGCGGAGACCCTGACCTTGAAACGACAGGAAAAATCGTCCGTGAAGCGGTGAAAAACGGTGCGGATTTAATTGAACTCGGAATCCCGTTTTCAGACCCGACAGCGGAAGGTCCTGTAATTCAGGGAGCGAATATCCGTGCCCTTGCAAGCGGTGTAACAACAGATAAAATATTTGATTTTGTGCGTGGACTGAGAAAGGATATAGCTATTCCGCTTGTATTTATGACATACGCAAATGTCGTTTTTTCTTATGGTTCTGAAAAATTTATTTCAACCTGTGCCGAAATCGGAATTGACGGAATTATTCTTCCAGACCTGCCCTTTGAGGAAAAGAACGAATTTCAGCCGATTTGCAGAAAATACGGTGTTGACCTTATTTCGCTGATTGCCCCCACATCAAATGAACGTATTGCAATGATTGCAAGAGAAGCGGAAGGCTTTCTCTACATCGTTTCAAGCCTCGGTGTAACAGGAACAAGAAGCGAAATCACAACCGACCTTGCTTCTATTGTAAAGGTTGTCCGTGAAAATACGGATATCCCCTGTGCAATTGGTTTCGGCATTTCCACTCCCGAACAGGCAAAGAAAATGGCGGCTGTTTCAGATGGCGCAATCGTCGGTTCGGCAATTATCAAGCTGATTGAGAAGTATGGTAAAAGCTCTGCTGAGGTTGTGGGAGAGTATGTAAAGACGATGAAAGAAGCTGTAACAAACATATAAAGATTAAGAGCAGTACCGCAATTAAGCGATACTGCTCTGTTTGCTTTTTACATCAGCTGCCGTTTAGTCAATAACTATTAGTATTTCGGAATACTTCTATATGGTCATTGCCCTAAAGGATATCCGCTCATTTATTTTAATGGCAATGGAAGGCGACTCCACTATTGATGAACGTCTGGAGCTGATTATAAAACAGCGTGAAGCAGTGAAAAAGCAGATTGCCGATTTACAGGAAACCCTTGCTACACTTGATTTCAAGAAGTGGTATTATGAAACCGCAAATGCAAATGGCACAACAGATGTTCCCAGAAATATGGCTATAGAAGAATTGCCTGAGGAATTTCAAGCAATAAGAAAAAAATTAAGAGGAAAATAAAATATTACACACATCCGATTGATAATTAAAAGACAAGTTGGCAAACACTAAAAACCGAAAAACTATATCAAAATCCAAAGTTTTTACTTCTATAGAGGTAAAAACTTTTTGAATGAGAAAATCTCATACAAACACAAAAACCTTCCCAACTCATAAGAGAAGGGGAGGTCGTTTTGTTTCTTATTCACATCAGCTTATCCGCACTTCAACGGTTAAATCCTCCCACTGTTTAGCACGGAGGTAGTTGCAGTTTGATAAAAAACGCTATGAAAAAATTTCAAAAACCTATTGACAAATATAAAAAGTTGTGATATATTGAATTTACATTCATTGAATATAAATTCAACAAAATAGATTTACGGAGGAATTGTCATGAACAGCACAACAGAAAAGGTAGTAATTATAGGTGGAGGAATTGCAGGTCTTTCGGCAGGTATATATGCCCGAATGGCAGGCTTTGAAGCTGAAATATATGAGAAGAATCCAATCCCGGGCGGCGAGTGCATAGGCTGGAACAGAAAAGGCTATCACATAGACAACTGTATTCACTGGCTTACGGGCACAAGAAAGGGTACAGAGCTTTACGATGTGTGGAAGACGGTAGGTGCATTATCGGACGACACAGAATACGCCGATATTGATTCTTTCTATACATCTACATATAACGGACAGAGTGCAACTCTCTGGAATGACCTTGAAAGAACAAAAAGGGAGCTTACAGAATTATCACCCGAAGATAAGGATGAAATAGAAAAATTCATTCAGTATGTGGAATATTCAAAGCAGTGTCTTTTCCCTGCAAAGAAGCCTATGGAAATGTGGGGAATGAAGGACTATATCTCAATGGGGTCAACAATGATGGATTTTCCCAAGGTTATGAAAGAATTCGGCAAGCTTTCCCTTGAGGAATACAGCAAGCGTTTCAGGCATCCGCTTCTTCAGCGTCTTATGTGCGACTACCTTCCGAAATCCTACTGCACATATTCTTTTTTAGTTTCCTATGCGACTATGGCAGACGGAAACGGCAAAATTCCTATGGGCGGCTCGCTTCAGCTTTCCCTCCGTATGGAAAAGAAGTTCAAGGAGCTGGGCGGTAAGATTTTTTACGGCAAAAGCACAGACGCTATCGTTGTTGAAAAGAAAAATGCAACAGGCATAAAGCTTGCTGACGGCACATTCATTTCAGCTGATTATGTAATTCCGACAGTTGATACCTACATTCTTTTCAACAAGCTTCTTCCGAACAAATATATGCCAAAGGAATTAAAGGAGGCTTATGACAATCCCGGAGCGTACCCTGCAACAAGCGGCTTTCAGGTTGCTTTTGCGGTGAACAGAACCGACGCTGTGGGTGAAACAACCTTTGCAGAGGTTGAGCCTGTAAAAATCGGCAGCAGAACATTTGACAGAATGTACGTAAAGCTGTATAATTATGATGATATTTACATTCAGGGTGATAAAATGGTAATCCAGACCTGCATTACCCAGACTGACGAGGATTTTGATTTCTGGAAAGGTCTTTCAAAGGAAGACTATGAAAAGACAAAGGATGCACTTGTATCGGAAGTTGCAAAGCGTATCGAAAAGGCATTCCCCGAAATGAGCGGCTCCCTTGAATTCCTTGACGTATGGACTCCCGTAACCTATGAAAGATACTGTGGTGCATATCACGGCAGTTACATGAGCTTTGTTACAACACCTGCAGGAAAGCAGATTAAAATGAAGGGTCAGCTTAAAGGAATCAGAAATCTTTATGTTGCAGGTCAGTGGACAAACTCTCCCGGCGGACTTCCCGTTGCGGTTGCAAGCGGAAAGTTTGCAGTACAGAGAATACTTAAAAAGCAGAAAAGAAATACAGAAATTTAAAGGTGAAATTATGACTCGTAAAGAACAAAAAGAAGAACGCCGCAAGGCAATTCTTATGACGGCACTTCATTTATTTGTAGAAAAAGGTTTTCACGAAACCAAAATATCCGATATAGCCGAAGCGGTTTCCATGAGTACGGGGCTTATGTTCCATTATTTTGAATCGAAAGAAGAACTGCTGCTGGAGCTTGTGAAAATGGGTACGGCAGCAACAAAAGCACCTGATAAAATGGCTGACATTCCGCCTGAAATTTTCTTTACTGAATTTTTAAAAAGGCTGTTCTCATACGCTGATGAGCAGCCGTGGGTTTTTGATATGTTTGTCCTTATGGGACAAGCAAGGCGGCCGGGTATGCCAGAAGAGGCACGGCAGGCAGCACTTTCTGTAAATCAGATTGAAAATTCCGCTAAAATAATAGAGTCAGGTCAGAAAGCGGGTGTTTTCAGAGAAGGTGATCCGAAACAGCTTTCAGGCTGTTTCTGGGCTGCCGTTCAGGGCGTTATGGAAGATATGGCAAGAGACAAGACCCTCAAAGCTCCTAACCCTGAGTGGATTGTCGCAATGCTAAAAAAATAAGTGCTTGATTTTAAACTATACCAAATCTCATACAAACACAAAAACCTCCCCATTCCTTTCGGAATGAGGAGGTCATTTTTTCGTTATGCAATCTGCATTTCAGACAGCTTGTCCGAATTACTTGTTGCTGATTGCAGCCTGGACTGCTCATTCGTAATGAGCAGGTTCTATCAATAGTTACTTGTTCACTTTTAAAGCATATTGTGTAACTATTCTGGTTGTCAAAGGTGCCTTCAAATAAATCCAAATGATTACTATTAGAGTGTCGTACAAAAGCAGACTGTAAAATGCGATTTTCCGTGTTTTTGCAGGAAATGTTATATTGTCTTATTTGATAATATATACAAGCTTTGAGCGAAAAGTTTTAATTAACAGATAGAATAGGTGCTGAAAGCAGAAGATATCCGGTTGAAAAGATATATATTCTGTGGTATAATTGGTTTGCCGCAAAAGAGTGGAAATTTAAAGTTATATATGAAAAATCACGTATTTCAGGCAAATGTAAGGCTCAGTTGACAGATTGCAAGCCCTGGATGGTAGATGTCAACAGTCCTTTTTTGTATAATCAGAGGTGTAAAAACCATGACAAACAGAAAGGATGTAAAGTCTTATGAAAAAAGTTCTGAAAGTGATAGGCAAGGTTATTCTCGGTATTGTGATATTAGTGCTGCTGGCAGGTGTGGGGGTGTTCTCATATCATAAAATACAGTCGGCAAGGGAAGAAAAATATTTAGTACCTTTGGGCGAGCTTGTTGAAATAAACGGACACAATATCAGTGTATATACGGAGGGTACAGGGGAAAAGACGCTTGTATTTTTACAGGGCGGAGGAATGCCCTCTCCTATATTGGAGGCAAAGTCACTTTTTTCTCTGTTGAGTGATGATTATCGTATAGTTGTGATTGAAAGACCTGGGTATGGTTTCAGTGATGAGGTTGAGGGTGTTCCTGCTCTTGATACTATATTGAACTGGGAAAGAGAAGCTCTGTCAAAGCTTGAAATTGACGGACCGTATATTCTGATTCCTCATTCAGCAAGCGGCATTGAAGCGATCCTATGGGCACAGCTTTATCCCGATGAGGTTGAAGCAATTATTGGTCTTGATATGTCCGTGCCTGCGTACTATGAAAAAATGTATGATATGGACGAAATGAGAGCAATGAAAGAGGATATGGAAGCTTCGGTTGACAGCATGGTGTTCATGTACAGAACCTTTGGCCTTACAAGATTTCAGCCCATTGATGAGCTTATTGACTCATTTAAAACGGGAACTCTTACAGATGAGGATAAAGCAGTTTACAAGGCACTTGCCTATAAGATATACCCCAATAAGACTATGATGACAGGTATGCTTTCCTTGCCTGAGGATATGGATCTGATATGCAGTATGCCAAAGCCTGATGTTCCGATGCTGATGTTTATTTCAAATGGTGAGGAATTAGGTATGGACAGCCCTGAAACCTGGATAGAGCTTCAGAAGGAATATATATCTGATAAGGAAAACGGTACTTACATTCAGCTTGACTGCGGACATTTCATGCATAATATTGAATATGTCCGTATCAGTGAGGAAATCAAGGCTTATTTGGATCAGGAGTAACAGATATGATATTAGCGGATAAAATTATTGAACTAAGAAAAAAGAACGGCTGGTCACAGGAGGAGTTCGGAGAACAGATCGGAGTAAGCAGACAGGCCGTATCAAAATGGGAAAGTATGCAGACAGTTCCTGACATCAACAAGATAATAGCTATGGCAGAGGTTTTCGGAGTTTCAACCGATTATCTGCTTAAGGATGAGATTGAAACGCCCGAAAAGGAAGAAGTCAAAGAAAAGCCTATCGAAAGCGATACAAAGCGTATTGTAACAATGGAGGAGGCAAACCAATATCTTTCGGCAGTAAAAGAGGCTTCAAAGGGTATCGGTATCGGGCTGTTACTGTTATGTGTTTCACCGATCATTGCTGCAATATTATATGCGGTCGGCATTGGCGGCAGCGTGCCGTTTACAGCTGACCAAGGGGCAATGTTTGGTTCAGTCATACAGATATTCATACTGACAGCGGCGGTTATTGTGATTGTTTTAAGCTGCATCAAGCTGCGTAATTTCTCGCATCTTAAAAAGGGAACCTTTGAAACAGAGTACGGTGTTGACGGCATGGTCAGGGAGCTTATGAAAACAAGTGAGCATACCCATCTGCTTAAAATTATTGTGGGCATCGTGCTTTGTTTTGCAAGTGTGATACCACTTATGGCATGTTCCATGCTGGCAGGGGAAAATGATTTGGTCATTGCTATTGGCGGAAGTGTTATGCTGATAATGATAGGCGTGGGGATCTATATGCTTGTTCAGACCTGTATTATTTGGAGAGGTTTCAAGAAACTTTTAAGATAGAGAAATCAGATAAGGAGTTAATAAAGTAGTGCATCACAGTATTCAGATTCTGAATATGAGGTTTTTCTTGCCGATGAAAATGGCAATGCTGTAAGTTCAGTTATAAAATATGAAGAAGACTCATTACAAACTGAATTTGCACCGCAGTTTGAACTTAACAGTGGAGTAACGTTCAATAAAAATGAGGATTATTACCTTACAATTACAGAACTTAACAACGAAAAAAGCAGTATAGTTAGCAAAAATGAATTTCACGTTGATATTACTTTTTCACAGGATTTTGATTTTTGATGGAATGTTTAAGCTCATAGTAAAAGACTCCCTTGACCAGTACACTTGGTTAAGGGAGTCTTGGGTTATTATATATATTTCGCAAAAGTCTTTTTCATTACAATGACTTTATCAATAATACTATTCATAAGTTCAGGGTAGTTTGAATGGTCATCAAAATTCAACCCATTTATCTTATGCAGTATACGGCTAGCTTTTTTATTGTCAAGCCGCTGCCAGTCAAATGTGAAACCTATTTCCTGTTCTATAATATCCTTTTTGCTATATAATGAATCAAATAATGTTTTATTATCATGTATATATAATTCTACCCCCACATAACTTTCCTTATTGGCAAGGGTAATACTTATAAAAGCTTCACTTGTTCCGATTGATATAACATACCACGATTTTGTAGGTGCTTTTCTGATACTAAACGGTTTACCTTGTGCTGTAACATATTCATTAAGCATATTCCAAAATTCAAGCCTTTCCGCTTGTGACTTATTAAGTTCGCCCTGGTCAATATTATTTTTCCCGTTTTTAATAAATCCATTTGGAATTTCTACAGCTTCAAATTTAGGAGCACAATCAGAGTTGCCGATTTTGTATGCATGAAGTTCAATGAGGAAAAATCCCAAATCTGCATTGGTATTATTATTTAGCCACTCGATAGCACTTCTGTGTTCTTCACGAGCCTCTTTAACAATCCATACTATAACTTTTGCATTAAGTCCGGAAGCATAAGTTATGATTTTTCCTAAATGGTCGTGGTTTGAACATTCAAGCTGATTTTCGATAATTACAGTTGTGCCTGTAGTTTCATCTTCTGCTACAAGGTCACATCTATAAGCACCGACGTACACCTCTTTCTGTATGTTAACTAATGTAAGTCCGATTATATCATTAAGCAATTCAATGTTTTCTTCTTCTGCAAGCCAGTTAGAAAAATCGTACTGTTCGTGTTTCCACAGTTCACGTACATCTACTTCTGTTAATCTGCCTAATTTCATAACACAACCTCCATAATAATAAAAGCTATAGTATAATCATATCACTAATGCTTATAAAAATCAACATTATTGTCACATAACCATTTATCCCGTCTGTAAATCACAGGCGGGATATTTTTATGTTCAAATGCAATATTACAGTTTGTTTATGCCAACAAGAAAATGTATTAAAATAATAGAAAGAGGTGGTAATATGAGCCAGAATTCACTTAATAAATACGAAAGCAGATATAAAAGAATTGGTCTGAATATTGCATTGCAGCGTAAGATGAAGAACATAACTCAGGCACAGCTTGCCGAGAAAATCGGCATAAGCCGAACACACATGAGTAACATCGAGGCACCGAACATGCTTACGCCTGTGTCTTTGGAAGTGATTTTCGAAATTTCGGACGCACTTAACATCAAGCCGGAAGTTTTATTCAGAATGGATGAAGAATAATGAAGAACTTTGAAATGGTCAGGTACGGCAAGTGGACGTATCCGTCTGACGTTCCTATCCGTATAAGCGAAATTGCGGCACATTTTGACAAAAGCGATATTTACCCAAAAGAAGCATACTCCCTGCACACAGAGTACAGCTTTGGTGCACGAAAATTTTCAAGCAGACATCTTGCTGACCTTGAGAATATCAATTCTTGCAATTACATAGGAATACCACAGCTGTGGAAAAACGCAGAGTGGGCGAGTGACTTTGCAAAGTTTGTTTTTTCAATTTGCGAGGGCAAAGGTGCACCCGAGGTAATAGAAATTCATCCGCCGTTCAGCGACTATGTTTCTTTTTCGCAGTTTGTTGAAATATATAAGCGGTTTGAGGATAGTGCCCGCGAGAAGTATCCCAACGTCAGAATTATGATTGAAAACAGGTGCGGGTCAAATTACAAGTCAGCCCCATTTCTTTTTTCAAAGGCAATCGACTTTGTCGAACTGTGTGAAAACATAGAGCGTTACCAGCTTGACCTTAAAATTGCATTTGACATTCCACAGCTTTTTACGGCTGAGAAAATCGGAAGCGGTAAGCTCAACCGTATGTCTGTGCTGTTTGAAAATCTGAAAATTATAAGGGAATACGTCGGAAGCGTTCACCTTTGGGGAAAGGCTGACGCAAATGGCAGAAGTCGTGTTGCACATCACGGAAATTTTGATACATATTTCAGAAATACCGAGTTGAAAGCGGAGTTCCTTGCCTTGCTTTCAGATTATTTTGATGATAACGCTGTCAGATATATGGTGCTGGAGGTCAACAGCAGTAATGATGATGTGACAAGTATCATCAATGATTTGAAGAGTATTGATTTTAGGTTTATATAGGTGATATAATGGATAATATAGCAGTATTTCAGGAAGAAAATCCAACCCTTGAAAACTACTGGCGGTCGGTAGTTCTTTTCGGCAATAATGTTGCGTCATATAAATTTGCTTTGGCAAAGTCCTTGCTTGAACTTATTGAGCAGGATAAAACCCACATTACTCTTGAAGAATTATCTGAACCTTTTTCACGTCACATCTGTGAGCATATTGCATTATCGGACAAGCAGGCAACAAGCCGTTCAAGCTCGTTTCTTGAAACCTGCCGACAGTATAATCGCGGAGAGGTTAGTTATGAAACGCTGATTCAGGTTACCAGAACAAAAGGCTTCAACAACGTTCTTGACGCTTTTCATAACGTTAACGGAGCTGCTTTGCCTGTTAAGTTTTTCGAGAAAACATCAATAGGCAGTTCAAGCGGAATTGTTCTGACAGATGACGTGTTCAGACTTGGTGAAATTAAGTTTGAGAAAAATCTTGTTCACGAAGCAGAGGCAAGATGGAATCTTGTCGAAACAGCTTGGTCGCTTGGCGTGTCGGTAAACACACTTTCAATTCACTATGATGATAAGAGCGACTTGCTGTATATTGAGGATAACAAAATAAGAAGAAAAAACATTACTTCCGTAAGGGCGGCACTGAATGGTTATCAGAAAGGCAAGTGCTTCTACTGCTTTGATGATATTAACGTCACCAATGATGAAAGCAACACCTGCGATGTTGACCATTTTATTCCGCATACGCTTCAGCAGTATACAAATGCAAATCTTGACGGTGTGTGGAATCTTGTGCTGGCGTGTTCGAACTGCAACAGAGGTGCTGACGGAAAGTTTGCGAAAGTTCCCGCATTAAAATATCTGGAACGGTTGAGCAAGAGAAATGATTTTCTTATCAGCAGTCATCACCCGTTGAGAGAAACGCTTATGAACCAGACGGGAAGAACGGAAGCTGAACGGCATATGTTTTTGCAGAGTATGTATAACCTTGCTAAGAACACCTTAATTCATACATGGGAAACCAACGAGGTACAGCAAGCAATTTTTTAAGGAGAGCAGCTATGAACAACACTCTTGATTATTATAATAAAAACGCAGATGAATTTATACTTGGAACGGTCAATGCTGATATGACAGCAACGCTTGACAGATTCATAAAGCACGTTCCCATCGGTGGAAAGATACTGGATTTAGGTTGCGGCTCGGGACGTGACAGCCTTTATTTCAAAAATCTCGGATACGAGGTTACTGCGGTTGATGGCTCCATCGAAATCTGCAAGCAGGCAGAAAAGAAAATCGGACAGACTGTTCTGAATATGATGTTCAACGAGATTGATTTTTACAATTGCTTTGACGGAGTGTGGGCGTGTGCATCACTTCTGCACGTTCCCTCAGATGAAATCGAAAGTGTAATTTCAAAGATAGAAAAGTCGCTGAAGAACGGCGGACATTTCTACTGCTCATTTAAGTACGGCGATTTTGAAGGCGAACGCAACGGCAGATTTTTCAACGATTACACCGAAGAATCCACGAAGCAGCTGTTTGCGAAATTTCCGACATTTGGACTGGTTGATATGTGGATAACAAGCGACGCACGTCCTGACAGGGATGAGAAGTGGGTAAATTGTGTTTGGGTGAAGAAATGATGTAAATAGTCTATAGGTTTTACTAATTAAACAGGATTAATACATTAAATAAAGCGTTTTATATGTTGAGGAGTTGCCTATGTTATTACAGCTGAAAAATATTGGTCCGCATAATAACTTATCTATGAATTTTCCTTCAAATCACAGCGTTATTTATGCCAAAAACGCAAGCGGCAAGTCATTTATTGCACGTTCGTTCAATGTGGTTAACAATTATCAGAATTCAGAATTAATGAAGACGCTTGTATCCATTGGTTCAGATAGCGGTGCAATCAATATAGATAATACCGGTGTGCGTATCAACAGTAATGGAAAAGCTGACCTGATGTATGAACCTGATTACAAGATAGTTGTATTCGATGAAAAATACATTGATGAAAACCTTAAAATAACAGGGTTTCACCCAAACGGAAATATTGAAGGTATAATTCTCGGCAAAACTAACATTGATATACAGTCAGACAGGTATAAATTGTTAGGTTTAAAGGTTGCAGGAATAGAATTGAAGGAAAAGATCTCAGCAGTAATAGAGAAAAGGAAGAAAGAACTCAAGAAATATGATGTTACTGCGGCAATGACCGATTATAAGGCAATTACTTTTGAGTATATAGAGCAATTGTCACGTTCAGAACAGAAGTATTCAGATTTTGATAATCTTACTACGGAATATCTGAGCTTGAAAAATTGTACTGACATAAATGTAAATATACCGACGTTATCTTTTAATGTGATATTTGATGCAAATGCTTTAAATTCCATACTTAAAACCGCATATACAAAAAGCAACTTTACCGATGAATTTAAGGCGAAGCTTTCTACGCAGCGTAATTTTATTCAGGAAGGTTTAATGATTTCTGATGGGAAAACCTGTCCATTCTGTGGTCAGGAGTTTTCGCAGGCGGCTGTTGAACTTATAGACGCATACAACAAATATCTTAATGACAGCGAAAACAGAGTAAAAACACAGCTTAACAGCATTTCATTGCAACTTACGAAAATATCGGACGATATTATGAATTTGTATAATGTCAGATACCCAGATATTGCAAATCAAGTAAAGCTGGCTTGTTCCAATATGACTAAAAGCAAACGTGTTACGTTGCAGGAGTTGCCGGATACATATCTGTTGATTAAATGCATAGATAGTATTAAAGCGATAATTTTGTCTAAGTGTGAAGACATCAGTTGCAATAATTATGAAATGGAAGATGTGTTTCTGACATTCAATGCGCAGTTATCTATGCTGAACGAGGCAATACAGCGAATAAATTATCAAATCGGAACAGTAAATGCCAACGCAAATAATATGTCAAAGGAAAAGACCAGACTAAAAAAAGAAATCTGCAAGGCATTGCAAACAGATTTGGGCAGGAGTCTGAAGAATGATTTTGCGGAACTTCAGAAATTGAGAAATGAATATAAAGAATTTTATGCGGAAATACAGCAGAAAGAAGCTGCCGCAAAGGTATCAAAAAAAGCTTTGGTTGCGGACACATTTTCACAGCTGGTTGAATATTTCTTTGATGGGAAATATTCATTTGATACAAACACCTTTAGTCTTGGCTTTAAGAACACGGTGTTAAATGACTCTGCTACACACGTTCTCAGCGACGGAGAGAAAAGTATTATTGCTTTGCTTTTCTTTATTGCAAGTATTCATTCGGCTGTCAATAACGTAGATGATTACGAAAAGATGCTAGTAGTGATTGATGACCCGTCTTCAAATCTTGATTATGAGAATTCTATAAGAATTGCTGATATTATCAGCGACATAAACAGTGTTGTTGATACAAGTCAGGACATAAAAACGATAGTTCTTACACACGATACTGTTTTAAGAGATGAAATAATAAAACAGCAGAATGCAGTATTGTTTACAATATAAAATTGTCTTGAAAGAAGGTGAAGTAACCTGTGGACAGCATTAAACGTGATATATTCAAAGCTATACATAATGGCAAATGGTTGAGCATTGAATATCGTAACAAAGAGGACAAGATTACAAAATACTGGATTGGTATAAACGGTATTGATGTTGTCCGTAAATCCCTGCATGTAACAGGTCTTCATCTCGGTATGTATTCGTCAACCAATCTCACGATATATGTTGAAAATATAGTTTCAACCGCTCTTATTGACGGAACATATCAGCCGATAAATACGGCTCTTGTGGGGGATATCAGGTTAAATCCGCAAAAGTACAGCTTTATTTTCAACAATGTTGCTAATCTGAAAATTCTTGATTATCTTTCTGACTGCAATAAGCTTGATGCAACCCCATATAAATCGGATTATTGTCTGATAGACCATATTGATGATGATAAGCTGACATCTGACGGATATATGCTCAGCGATGAGCAGTTCAAGCATATAGTAAACAATTTTCAGAAGAAAAGTACAAGCAACATCAAACGCAGAAACATTCAGCAGCTTGCACTCAATATGCTAAGCATCAATACTAAAAAAGGAATTTATGTACTTGCATTTCGTAAGCTTGATTTTGATGTTGTACATAAAACACTTCGTCCAAGTGAAGAAATAACAATCTGCAAGGAATTCACCATTGACGGCAGTGTACAGAGTATACGCAAATTTCTTGATGCAGATGATTATTATCTGTTGGAGGATTACGTTGCCAATCAGGAGAAAATAAAGGATTGCATAGCTCGTTCAAACGCAGATATATACGGAGTTGACGATATGCCGTATTTTATCTGCATAGAGAAAAATCCGATAATTGACCTTACTACCGAATATAACGCTATTATCAATGAATATTCGGAAGGAACAGTTTCAACGCCGATAAAAGCATTTTTCGGAGATTTAACTGAGCCATCAAGACGTCGAAAGGATTATCCGATAACTCTCCTTAACAACAAAGTAAACCTTGACCAACTGCTTTCCATCCATAATGCTATCAAGTATCCTGTCACATACATTCAAGGACCTCCGGGGACAGGTAAGACCAATACAATAATCAACACTATTGCTACGGCTTTTTTCAATGAACGCACCGTGCTGTTCACATCATATAACAATCATCCGATAGATAGTGTGTTCAATGCACTCAATAGCTTGAAATATCGTGATAAAACAATACCGTTTCCTATTCTGAGAGTTGGAAACAACGAAATAATACCTGAAGCAATCAAGTATATCAATGACCTGTATGAAGCGACGAAAAATATGCAGATATATGAAAAAACTCTCAGTAAAAACAAGGAAGACAAAACTGAAAAAACAAAACAGCTTACCGAATTGTTAAAAAAGCACGAGGAAATCATCGACCTTAATGAACGTCTTGAAACGATAGAAAATCTTATGAAGCTGAACGGCAATATGAGTTTTCAATCGGATTTGCAATGCCGTCAGCTTGACAGCGTAAAAAAGCGTCTGGCTGAAATCGGTACTGTTTCTGACGAGGATGCTCTGAGTCTGCTTAATGATGACACGGAAGCGTTTTACAAATATCTTTACTATACATCTGCAATGTACATCAAGCGCCTTGATGAACCAAAATATGCTGATTTTCTGAGTATTATCCGAATGACAGATAAAGAAGCACAGGTTGCTGAGTTCAACAGATATTTGACAGACAATGAAAATCTGAAAAAGCTGTTGAGAGTATTTCCGATAATAGCAACTACCTGTATTTCTGCTCATAAACTTGGTGAGCCTAAAAAGCATTTTAATATGACGATAATTGATGAAGCAAGTCAATGCAACACAGCAATTTCGCTTATACCTATTATCAGAGGCGAAAACCTGATGCTTGTAGGGGATCCCCAGCAGCTTAATCCTGTTGTGCTGCTTGATGCAGGTGTTAATGACTCATTACGCAAGAAATACAGTATTTCCGATGAATATGATTACATCAAAAATTCTATTTACAAAACATATCTTGCTTGCGATGCTGTAAGTAATGAAATTCTGCTCAGTTATCATTATCGCTGTGCAAAGCCTATAATTGAGTTCAACAACAAGAAGTATTACAACAGAAAGCTGAAAATAAAATCATCTGCGGAATCTGCAAATCCATTGATTTTTGTGGATATTGAAAACAATACCACAACAGCAAAAAACACTTCTCCGCTTGAGTCGGAAAAGATAGTGCAGTACGCAAAGGCAAACAAGGATAAAAGTATAGGCATTATAACTCCGTTTACAAACCAACGGGATTGCATAAACAATGCCTTGAAAGCAGAAAACCTTACCAATGTAACCTGCGGCACTGTTCACGCATTTCAGGGTGATGAAAAAGATGTCATTCTGTTTTCACTTGCATTAACAGATAAAACTCACCCCAAAACGTATGAATGGCTTAAAGGGAATAAAGAGCTTGTTAACGTGGCTGTATCCCGTGCCAAGAAACAGCTGATAGTTCTTTCAAGCACGAAAGAACTTGAAAGACTTCACTCTGATATTGGCGATGACGATATTTATGAGCTTGTGCAATATGTAAAAAGCAACGGTATTTCAAAGGTTACTCCGAATAATGTTTCTTCGAGGGCTCTTGGTATTAAGCCATACAGTACGGAAACAGAGGAAGCATTTATGCAGAGCCTTAACCACGCTCTTGACAACATTCTTTATACTGATAACAAATGCTCAGTAGAAAAGGAAGTTGCAATATCACAAGTTTTCAGCGAAAATGTGCCGTACATTGACCTGTTTTATACAGGTCGCTTTGATTTCGTCATATACCAGAAGGATTACAACAATCAGAAATTTCCCGTTCTGGCGATTGAACTTGACGGAAAAGAGCATATTGAGGATGAGGTTGTCCGTAAGCGTGATGAAAAGAAAAATGCGATTTGCAAAGCACATGGCTTTGATTTGATTCGTGTGGAAAATTCTTATGCAAGACGTTATAATTTCATCAAGGATATTCTTTTGAATTATTTTGGCAAGGGGATAAGGTAGGGATATGTTTTAGCGTAAAATTGAAAAAGTTATTTCTATGCAATATTCATTATCTGTGCAAAAGATGTGATCCGTAAAAATAGATTGCACAAATTTCTTTGCAAATATAGACTGAGTCGACAAGCTTGGCTTCGTAATCTTTACAAGTACATAAAGATATACGCAGGCGGTGCTCCTGTACTTTTTGAGGACGATATTTTTAAGATTGAAATTTTTCTTGAAAAATCTATTGAAGCAGGAAGTGCCGATAAACCGTTGATAAAGCGTTGATAAACCGCCGATAAATTTTGAGTTGGAAGAGCAAGAACAATTGATTAAGGAGCAAATATGATTAACACAAGAGAACAAAGAATAGAAATTTTTGAAGACACAATGAAGCTTTGCAAGGACAATACCCGCCTTGCTGAAGCTGTGAAAAAATCAATTTCGGGCACGAAGTTCTATGTCGCTGACGGTAAAATTTCCGTGCCCCATGATAAAAATGGAGGCACGAAAATTTCCGTAACAGATGAGCGTACTTTTCAGGCGGCAAAACGTCTTTGCAGTGAGTATGAAGGCAAGCGTATCGCCGTGCTGAACTTTGCTTCTGCGACAAATCCCGGCGGTGGAGTTACAAAGGGAAGCTCTGCACAGGAGGAAGCTCTCTGCCGCTGTTCAACCTTGTATCCCTGCATAAAAACCGATGAGCTTTGGGATAAATTCTACTCAATGCACAGAAAGCGTGCCGATGTGAGATACACCGACACCTGCATTTACACGCCTGATGTTACAGTGTTCAAGAGCGACACGGATTGCCCTGCGTTGCTTGACGAAAAGGAGTGGTACAGCGTTGATGTCATAACCTGTGCGGCACCAAATCTGCGTCCAAGACCAAACAACAGTATGAACCCCGGGACGGGCAAGCCTGTCAGGGTTACGGATGCGGAACTGCTTGAACTGCACAAAAGCAGGGGACGAAAAATTCTGTCCGTTGCCGCTGAAAATGGTGTGGACGGGCTTGTGCTTGGTGCATTCGGCTGCGGTGCGTTCAGAAATAATCCGATGATTGTTGCAAGGGCGTACAAGGAAATTCTTGCGGAGTTTGACGGCTGTTTTGAGAATGTTACCTTTGCGGTTTACTGTCCGCCTGATGATAAGGGGAATTTTAACACGTTCAGCAGGGTGTTGGAGCAGGGTGTCCCTGTAGCCAATTCGTAATTACTGTTGCTGTGGACTTTAAGCTTGTGGCGCGGTAACGTTAATGACTTTGCAGAACGACCATTACAGGTGAATAGAGTATTTCATTTTAAGAGGAAGCGGTACATCTATGAAAGGGTATTATAAAGGTGTTTTATGCAGATTAGGCACTTATCGTATCATGGGAGAAGATAAGCCTGCTTTGTATTATATTGACAGCCCTGATCAGGAAACGATGCTTAAAGCAGGCTTTGATGAAGTCCGTTATGGCTTATGGGTTAAAATATTGACTGATAAGGAGCACAAGGAAATTATAACTATATTTAACAAGGCTTAAGCAAACAGCATACCAACTCAAAAAATCGGTATGATTTAAGGTATATTGATGGGATATGACAAAAAGTAAAGTCACTCTGTTCAGACGAGCAGAGTGACTTTTCGTATGTTATACTTTTTACATAGCTTAACATAAATCAAGAAAATTGTTAAGCCGAAAACTACACAAATCAAGATTTTTGCACGAAGAAATACAACACAAATCGCGATTTTATGAAATTAAAGTGCATCTCATTCGTAATGAGCAGGTCCTATGCATTCAATTTTTCCAAGGTGGTTTTGCATACGTTATAATATCTGCTTGCCTTCCGCAAGTTCCTGTTTAAGAAACAGAAAGAAGTAAAACGGTACAGTCATAATCTTCAACTCGGGATTATACCAGTAGTTGCCATAACCTGAACCAAAAAACAGCCCCGTATCCGACATTCAAACCGTCAGATACGGGGCTGTTGCTATTTACATATTGTATTTGTGATTATACTATTCCCATAAAATATTCAACAGTAATAGCAACCACAACTACCAGTGCGGAGATGATAAATCCGTGAAGCATTGGTGCAAAGCCGGATTTCTTCATATCCTTGAAGCTTGTGTTCAGTCCGATTGCCGCAAGTGCTGAAACCATAAGGAACTTGCTTACGTCCTTCATTCCTGAAGAAACTGCCGCAGGTATTACACCGAAGCTGTTTATAACAGTAAGTGCTAAAAATCCGAGAATAAACCAAGGGATAATTTTTGTAAGGCTGAATTTTGCCTTGACGGCTTCGCCGTTTGCTCCAGCTTCCTTGCGTTTAAGATGTGCACTGATAAGAACAAAGGTGATAACTGTGGGGATAATGGAAAGTGTACGGGTGAGTTTTACCATTGTGGCAAAATCGCCTGCCGCTTCTGAAAAGGCATATCCTGCCGCAACAACGCTTGATGTATCGTTTACTGCTGTGCCTGCCCATAAACCGTAAGCCATATCGGAAAGCCCCATTGCCTGACCCATAATAGGGAACAGCACAATCATTGCCATATCAAAAAGAAATGTAGCGGACATTGCATAGGCAATATCGCTGTCGTCAGCGTCAATAACAGGAGCAATCGCTGCAATAGCCGAACCGCCGCAGATACCTGTTCCTGCTGAAATGAGGTTAGATAATTTCCAGTTTATTTTCAGAGCCTTGCCAACAAAATGTCCGATACCGAAGCAGGTGAAAAGCGTAAACACCATCACGCACAATGACATTTTACCGACTTCAAGCACAATGCTGATGTTAAGGCTTGCACCAAGCAGAATAATTGCAAATTTCAGTATCTTCTTAGAAGTAAATTTCAGACCGCCCGAAAAGATTTTGTTCGGTTTCCAGAAGTGATTGATTATCATACCGATGAAAAGTGCTATAACCGACGCACCGATTAAATGAATAGGAAGCAAGCTTTCAATCAGCTTTGCAACCGCCGCTATTGCAAGTGCAAGAGCAAATCCGGGAACTAATTTCCCCACGCTTTTTATCTTTTCCATAACATTCTCCTTAAATTTTCCTTGTGTATTGATTTTACCATAGAAATATGATAAAATCAAATTATTGTTTAATATCAAGCAATAAGAAAAACTTATCGAGGGAAAGTCTATGATTGATACAAGAATAGAAACATTTTTAACGTTGTGCAGGGTTATGAACTACCGTAAAACTGCGGAGCTTTTAAATATGACACAGCCTGCCGTTACACAGCATATCCACTTTCTTGAGGAGCAGTACGGCTGTAAGCTGTTCAGTTACGACCGCAGAACACTGACTATGACAAAGGAGGCTGAACTTCTGCAAAAGTATGCCGAAAATGTTCTGTATCAGGAGAAAAAGCTGAAAGCCGAACTTGAACACAGTGATAATGTAAGCCTTTCAATCGGTGCAACAAAAACTATCGGCGAGTATGTTATCGACAAACATATTTCTGCTTTTCTTTCAGTGCCGAAAAACAGCATTTCCGTCAATGTGGAAAACACCGAAACATTGTTATCGGAATTATCTGCAGGAAAGCTTGATTTTGCACTTATAGAAGGTTATTTCGACAAAAGCAGATATTCCTCAAAACTTTACAGAAAAGAACCGTTTGTGGGACTCTGTGGAAAAAATCACCCTTTTGCAAACAAAACTGTTCCGATTGATAAGATATGGAGAGAAAATCTTATTCTTCGTGAAGAAGGCAGTGGCACAAGAGATATTCTCGGTCAGCTTCTTACAGAATATAATCACTCTTTTGCGGAGTTTGACAGAATTACAACCATCAGCAATTTCGGGCTTATTACAAAGCTGTTGGAAAACAACAACTGTATCACATTCGCCTATCGTGCAGTAGGTGAGAATAATGATGCTCTTGCTGAATTTTGCATCAAGGGTTGGAACGTTTTCCGTGAATTCAACTATGTTTATCTTGACACACCGTTTTCGGAATATGCGGTAAACTTATTTGAGAATATATCAGTACAATCTTTGAGCGAAAAGTTTTAATTAACAGATAGAATAGGTGCTGAAAGCAGAAGATATCCGGTTGAAAAGATATATATTCTGTGGTATAATTGATTTGCCGCAAAAGAGTGGAAATTTAAAGTTATATATGTAAAATCACGTATTTCAGGCAAATGCAAGGCTATCCTTTTCAGCTTTCCCGAGGAAGATCTTATGATAATAGAGCATGACTGGAGCATTATAATGGATAAAGTGCGCCGTGGAGAAGCACATCTTATCTCCGAGGGTGATACACTTTATCTTGCAGCTTGTACCAAAGGTGCTAATTCATCAAGTGTGCGTCAGCAGCCGTTTTCTGATATTATGGCAAAGCAGAGGGCGTATTCTCTTAAATCGTCATATATGACGCAGATACTCAACAAATACATATTTGGTAATGCAGAGAATGAGCGAGTGATAAAGAATCCTAAGCAGCTGCGCACCCGTTCCTTCGAAGATATTATCGTTGATAAACTTCGTCCTTATTTTGGAAAATCGCAAGCTCAATTGAAAAAGCATTTTTTGTTGAAAGCACTGCAAAGAATCTTAATGAAGTATTGCTTGCTAAAATGCTTGGGGTAACGGGTAAAATCGCATATACTGATGAATTTCAGAAGTTCGTCTTAAAAACGTAAAAGCCGAAACCATCCTTGCAAAGAGGTTATGGCATGAGGGATATAGATATAGAATAAAGTATAAAAAGATCCCCGGCTTTCCCGATATCGCTATTCTTCGTTTTCGTACTGCAGTTCTTGTTGACGGTGAGTTTTGGCATGGTGAGAATTGGGAAGAACGAAAAGCCAAGCTAAATCACAATAGAGAATATTGGATAGAGAAAATAGAAGAAAATATGGCAAGAGATAAGCGTGTTGATGCTCAGCTCAAAGAATTGGGCTGGATTCCTATACACTTTTGGGAGAAACAAGTGCTGAAAAATACCGATGAATGCTTAAATGTAATAATTGAGCTTATAAGCACCATAAGTCAGCAGTATATCTCATGTATTAACTGATATAAAAACCGGATGACTTCGAGTTCTTACCCCTATAGAGTGTGAGAGATTGAATGGATTTCCTGATAATTGGACTAATATGGGAATGTCAGAAAAGATGAGGTGTTTTTGTATGGAAAATGAGTTAGTAGTGGATGGTGTAAAAAGAATAGGCCATATTATTTTGACAATATCTATGTAAAAAGCATGATGATTATAAGTTTTTTTGTTTATAATTACTAACTTGAAATGAATCCATTGCATAGTTTGACATAATGTGTTATAATAAAAAAATTATATTGGCATAGTTCGACTCTGAATTTGTAAGGAGTGTGTTATAATATGGGAAAGGTAATTTCAGTAATTAATATGAAAGGTGGAGTAGGAAAAACTACTTTATGTATTGGTATTGCTGATTTATTATCTGAACAAGGGAAATCAATTTTGTTAGTTGATGCAGACCCACAATTCAATGCTACTCAGGCAATGCTAGATTATTATAAAAAAGAAGAATCTAATGACGAAGAAAACTATTATACAAAAGAAATTCACAAAAAATCTAGAACAATATATAGACTTTTTAAACCACAAGTTGATATGAGTCAGTCTTATACAACGCCTGAAGCATCTGAAATAATCATTAATTTAAAAGATAATCTTGACATACTTTGTGGAGATTTAAATCTTGTACTTGTAAACAAATCAATAAATAGTGGTTTTGTAAAAAGAATTAAAAATTTTATTGATGATAATAATTTAAGAAAGAAATACGACTACATACTAATAGATTGTCCTCCGACACTTACAATTTATACAGACAGTGCTCTTATGGCATCTGATTACTATTTGATTCCTAATCGAATTGACAGATATTCAATTGTAGGCATTGATTCTTTACAGAAAGCGGTTATTAGTTTAATCAAAGAAGAACGTATTCCTTTAAAATGTCTTGGTTTAGTTTATACTATGATAGACAATACTATTACTCCTAAACAGCAACGAATAAAAGAGAATTTTGAGAGCAAAGAGGTTGTTAATGATTTGGATATTTTTTCTTCTGTAATGACAACAACCAAAAATATCCAGGTTGGTATATCAGGAACAATTCCTACAAAATATCAGAAATCAAGAGAAGATATAGAAGCAATATGCGTTGAATTTTTGCAGAAGTTGTCCACAGCAGAAACTGAGGAGGTTTGATGTTATGTTCAATAATTTGTTGTTATATCGGAATGAGCTAAAGATAAAAAGTATTCCTAAATATAAAATCCTAGGGATTGTAACGGAATTACTATATTCAAAAGAAGTGTTTTCTCATAATTCTGAGATAATTGATTTTTTAAAAGATGTTTTATCTTTAGAATATAAAAGCTATGTTATTAAATCGCGTACATTAATTGTGGCAAAAACATGCCGATACATTGAAGGAATAGAAAGTACCTCACTATTTCAAAAGAAACTTTACAAATACATTTGCGACAAAATTGAACAGTTACAAGATGAAGATAATTTAAAGAAAAAGAATGCTTTTGATGGGTGGATTGATTAACTTGAGAGATGAACTAATAATTTCTCAAATCAATGAAATAAAAAAATCTATTTCGAGCTTTTCTAATGAACTGTATGAATATTCAAAACAAGTAGGAAATCATCAATTGTCTGAAAATGAACTCAATTTCTTTAGCTTTATATCAAAACAAATTGTCTTTTTAAAAAATGTGTACGAAATAGAACGCAATTATAAAATTAAAGTTCTAATTTCGGATTACTATAATTATATTGTTAGTATAATAAAAAATGAACATAGATATATGTATGTAAATGAACGATCCATCATTGAAAACTATACAAGATGGATAGTTAGTACGGATGTAGAGAAGAATTACATAACAAATCGAGTGTTTGAAGAATTTAAAACGAAAACATCTTTATCAGAAGCAGAGTATAAACTTATTAAATCAGCATATTCAGATTCATGTGGATATATCCATGGATCAACCATATTGAATGATGACTTAGTATATGTTTTTAAAGAATGTATTGCTAATGAAAAAAGAATAAAGAATATGAATAACTACTTTACTAGTTTTATGAGAATAATCAAAATATATAATCGGCTAATAATTTGCACTTATCCCGATTTGATAGATAACAGTTTTTTTAGACGTAAAAGTGTATTGAAATATTTAGTTGGAGAGGAAAACTTGAATTTGCTTTTTGAGAAACTATCAAGATGATTACGGTGTTTATGTTAATTTATATTAGCATCATATAAACTTAGGGGTGATGTAGGCAATAAAGATAGATTTGTTATAAATATAAAGCGTCGTATTTTCGTCGTATTTTTACTATTTCCAAATGAAAAACTAACGCAAACAAGCCATTTGCAGGTGGTGTGGGGAAACTTCTCCAAAACCGCGTGTCGCTGGTTTCTGTTAGAGATGTTGGGCAAAGCGGTTGATATAATAAAATGCACCAGCCTTGATAGCAGGGGAAATCCTGTTATCAAGGCTGGTGTTTCTATTTCATATATAATTCCAATATCAGGTTAATTGTAAAACCACAACATCAAAAAATATTTATGTATCCGCATCAGGATAAGCGTCATAAAAATCCTGACCGTTAATATATAACTCATATTCAGCTCTGATTTTACCGAGATTAAGTGTGTCAACATCTTTTTCTGCACCGTTTACAATGTGATGCTCTCCGGTTTCATCGATGTAGTATACTACATTTTTTCGTGTGAAACTGATTTTTCTGCCTGTTTCGGGATGACGGTCAACTATCATTAATCTGCATTTGCCCATATAATTCAAAGGCTTTTCAACTCTGTAATTACCCCTGAAAAAGCCACGGACACCAAGCACTTCACCCGGAAAATCTGAAATGGTATAACTTTTGCCGCAGTAGCTAATCACCCAACCTGTATGTGTAATTGCCATTTCAGATTCTTCTGCTGTTACTATGTATTTATGAAGATTTGTAACAAATCTGACAATATGAAAAGTTGCATATACACTTGTAAATAATACGGTTGATATCCAAATACGATAATCATCAAATTTAACGTTTGCATATATCCATATTGTTGCACATATCAGCAAAACTGCCATTATAAATGAGTGAATTATATTTGTTATGCAGTCATCTTTCATTTTAACACCCCAGATATTGATAGTTCAGAAAAAGGTATTTAATAAACAAAATGCAGAATACCCTTCTCCTGCTGTAATAATAGCATATTATGAATGACAGTAATTGTCCTTGTTACGAATCCTTATATAAAATTCAGGGTTTAGGTGTACGCAAAATTACCCTGTAATATCTTGACAAGAATAATTTCCAATCGTATACTTAAAGCAGAAAATGACAATACACCCAAACAGAAACCAATCCCCGTGCGGTGACAGCGAAATGCGATGCATGACTGCAGCGAGTCGCTGCGGAAGTTAAGGTAATTACAAGGTTATATCAAAAGATCGTCGCTGAATAGCGATTAACTTCGTTAATAAATATTCAGCTCTCAATCATTTGAATGTTTTGTGTTGCCGCACGGGGTTATGGGAGGTAATTATGGTAAACAGCGATGTTATCAGAGTTTCGGAAATCCTCGGAATAAGCGTCAGGGATTTGTACCAGTTCAGTAACAATCAGGCGAAGCATTACCACCTTACGTCAATACCGAAGAAAAGTGATGGAGTCCGTAAACTGAATGTGCCGTCCAATTATCTGAAGCATATCCAGCGTGTTATCCTTGACAAGCTGTTGTACGGTCTGCCTGTTTCGGAGTACGCAAAGGCTTATCTTCCCGAGGCAAAACTGATTGACAATGCCTTGCCCCATATCAGCAAGGAAAAGGTGCTGAAGCTTGACATAAAAGGCTTTTTCGACAGCATTGACTGCGATATGGTTTGTTCCGTGTTCAGCAATCTCGGTTTTGAGTCAGCGGCAACGTCCTTGCTTGCCAATATCTGCACCCTTGAAGGTGTACTTCCCCAAGGTGCACCAACATCACCGCATATTGCAAACCTTGTTATGACCTATTTCGATAACCGTGTCGGTGATTTCTGCAAGGCGAGGAATGTTGCGTACACGAGATACTGCGACGATATGACCTTTTCGGGAAGCTTTGACGAAAAGGAGATTATTCGTTTTGTTGAGCACCTTCTGTTGAAGCAGGGTTTTGAACTTAATCACAAAAAGACAGCCTGCATATCAGCTTCACAGCAGCAGAAGGTTACAGGAATTGTTGTAAATGAAAAGCCGCAGCTTTCTTCGGATGAACGAAGAAAAATCCGTCAGAAAGTACATTATCTGAGCAAATATACCGTGCTTAGCTGTATGCGTAAAATGGACATACATACCACGCAGATTGAGTATCTTACATCTCTGCAGGGCAGGATTTCCTTTGCCTTGCAGATAAATCCTGACGATAAGAAAATGCGGGAGTATTATGATATTGTCCATGCCTTGCTGAAGAAAAAGATTGCTGAAAAACGTAAGAGAGTCCGTGCGGCGAGAATGAAATATTGATAGCGGTAATTGTTGACACCATGTCGCAACGGAAGTATAATTAAGAAAATATGTATTGAAGGTGCTTTCGTTTTATGTTGAAATTTTATGATTACAATGTAACAAATAACTTGGAAGTACCGTATGAAGTATGTTTGAATTATCATATTGCTGAATGTCAGAATAATTGTGCGGGTTGTTTTTCGCCTGAATTAAGAGAAACTACAGACATACTTCTTTCTGATGTGTACGAAGACATTCTTATGGCATATTCAGAACGAATAACATGTGTATGCTTTCTTGGTGAGGGTAAAAATACTTCTGATGAACATAAGGATTTCAAGAAAATATGTGAACACATACATAGTCTTGGTTTTCGTACTTGTTTATATTGTGGAAGAGATTGCAGTATAGAAGAATGGATGTATTGTTTTGACTATATCAAGGTAGGTTCATATAAGCCTGAATATGGTGATTTATCAATGAAAACAACTAATCAGAAATTGTTCAGGAAAATCGAAAATGGCTATGAGGAGATAACTTATTTATTTTGGATGGAGGAAAGCAATGAACACAACAACCTATCCCAGTGACTACGTCGTGCTTGATATAGAAACAACAGGCCTCGGAACAGCCTGCGACATTATCGAAATTGCGGCCGTGCGTGTTCGGAACAACGTTATCACGGACGAGTTTGAGTCCTTTGTAAAGCCGAGGGGGACAATTCCTTGGAATATAACCCGTCTTACGGGAATAACAAACGCAATGGTTGCAGGTGCACCGCTCATCGAGCAGGTGCTTTGCGAGTTTAAGCAGTTTGTGGGTGACGATGTTCTTATCGGGCACAACATCAAAAGCTTTGATATGCGTATGATTTCAGCAAAGGCAACCGACTGCGGTATGTGTTTCGGCAACGAGCTTGTTGACACGCTTGCAATGGCAAGAAAGCTTCTTCCCACAAAGCATCACGGTCTTGCGGACGTGTGCAGTTATTACAATATCACCAACAGCAACGCTCATCGTGCGCTGTCGGATGTTATTGCCACGCATGAGTGTTATCAGAGGTTGAAGGGTGAATAAACTGTTCTCTATATTATGACAGAGAATATTAAAAATTTTACATAAATAAATTTGCAGGTGGACATCCAATGTCCACCTGCTTTGTTATAATAAAATTACAGAAGAAACAAAACTGACCACTTTGGAGGGATTATTATGAAAAACAACTTATACATCGTATGCGAAAAGAATCTCGAAACATATGCAAATACACTTTTTTATCTTATTTCCAAGCAAGAGTTCGTTGAAAATATTCAGATTGTTAATGTAAAGCAGTATGCTGACATCAAGTCTGAAGCTGATGAAGCTTACACTATCTTTATTGGTGACAGCAAGGCTTCACGTATCAATGTTATCAATGATGCAAGTAAAAATCAGGAAACTGATTTCAAAGTTGAGCATAAGTATGGTATGACCTATGCTTATAACGAACGCAAAGCAGCAATCTGGATAGACAGTACTTTCAGAAATTATGAAGATTTCCTCAATGAGGTAACCCTTGCAAACAACGAAGCACCTGAGGACAAACGTGGTAAACTAACTAAGATTGAAAACAATCTTAGCGACAGGGTTAACGATTTTATCGACAACACAGAAATGACAGATAAGCACAAACAAACCGTTAAAAAGGCTGTTGTTTTTGCTCCGCTTCTTGCATATAAAATTCTTTTGAAACCAATAGGAATTTTCACTTCCGCTGCATTACTTACAGATGAAGCAATCAGTGCAGGCAAAATTAACGAACAGTTATACTTCTTCGCAATGTCAGATTTTTGCAAAAACTATCTTATGCACATTATAGATGAAGGAAAATATTTATGATGAGTATAAGCACTATGTATGGAATCTGCAACACTATTAAAAAAGTATGGTGCATAGGCACGGCGGCTGCCTTTGTTATAACTACTGCAAAACAAGGAAAAACCGTATATAAAATTTATAAAAGCAACAGAAACAACAAGAAGGAATCACAATGATGAAAAACATACTTAGTTCAGTATTAACCTTCACAATCAACCGTTTTGAAGATTACAACACTATTACATTTATCTGCCGTGTAGGACAATTTGTAAAGGATTTATTTTAATATTATACTGTAAAATACTGGACAACCTGCAATGAAAATGCTATAATATGAATATAAACTTTTTCTTTCATATAAATCATCGGTTTCCCCCGATGATTGTCAGAATGTCCTTTACACCCTTATGCGGACATTTTGATTATATGATATCTCCAATCAAAACACCGCCGATTTTTTCGTGCGGTGTTTTGACTTATATAGAAAAAGCCACAGCATTTGCTGTGGCTCACTCTTATATAATATCGACCATTTCTTCAACAATCTGGGCAATTTTAACTGCCTTGTCGGCAGGAACTTTGCCAAGTGCAGTTTTTATTCTCTGTACAGCTTCCTCCGAAGTTGGTTCAGGGTTTGTTGAAAAGCTCATCAATTCTGACATTGGAATTTTCAAGCCTTTACATATTTTATATATGGTTTCAACCGTAGGACATTTTTCACCACGCTCAACCTGACTCAGATAGGCAGGATGAATATCAGAGTCAAACGCAAGGGTTTCCTGACTCATTTTCTTCATTACACGGAATTCACGTATACGGTTTCCCACTGTATATGCTATTCTTTCACGTTCAAAACTCATACTGCACCGCCTATTCTTTCTATATTTATACTTTATACCTTGTTGTAAAGATATTCAATTGTCTATAAATTGATTTATAAATCCTTTAGGCATAAAAATCAATCTTAAGCCTTAAAAAACATAATCAATAGGCTTTATTTAGCCACAAAATTCCAACATAGACAATGGTTGTCCATACGATTAAAGTATAATATAAGCAGAAGGAAAGCATATATGTGCAAATACAACAAAATTAAGCAAATCTTTTCCTAAACAATGTCGAATTTTGACAAAAAGCATTGTATATTTTAATCTCTAGAGGTATAATAATTATGTCTACAAGTTAGGAGTGTCAACTTTATGCAGAATGACAACTTAAATTCAGGTTTTAAGTACAACCGTGTGCTTACAATTTACAGCAAGCTTATGAATGGGGAGGTTATCAACAAAAGCAGAGAGGCAGAGCTGTTCAACGTTGCTCCACGTTCTATTCAGCGTGACATTGAAGATTTACGCTGTTTCTTTGCAGAGCAGGCTGACCAGGGTGAGATTATGAAGGAGCTTGTTTACAGCAAGGAGCTTAACGGTTATCACCTTGTAAGTCGTGATATGTCGGTGCTGAACAATAGCGAGGTGCTGGCGGTATGCAAAATACTGCTGGAGAGCCGTGCTTTTACAAAAGAAGAAATGACGCCTATTATCACAAAACTTGTAAGCTGCTGCGTACCGCCTAAAAATCAACGCAAGGTCAAAGACCTGATTTCAAACGAATTGTTCCACTACACCGAATTGAACCACCACAAGAATTTCGTAAATTCAATGTGGGACATTGGCGAGGCAGTTCAGAAAAAACTGTGTATGAAGATTACATATACAAAGCAGGATGGTACAACTGTTGAGCGTGTTGTAAAGCCCGTGGGGCTGATGTTCTCAGAGTTTTACTTCTATCTGACGGCGTACATTGAACGTATTGACAAGGAAAATGAGTTTCAGAATAAAAATGACACTTTCCCGACAATTTACAGAATTGACAGAATACAAAACTTTGAGGTGCTGGACAGGCACTTTGATATACCGTATAGGGACAGATTTGAAGAAGGCGAGTTCCGCAAGCGTATACAGTTTATGTATAACGGCGAGCTGAGGAAAATCAAGTTTCTGTACAAGGGCACAAACGTCGAAGCCGTTCTTGACAGGTTCCCGACAGCTGTTGTTACCGAGAAAACCGATGAGGGATATATGATTTCCGCAGAGGTTTTCGGTGGTAATG
Organism: uncultured Clostridia bacterium; assembly: GCA_937891895.1. GTDB lineage: Bacteria > Bacillota > Clostridia > Oscillospirales > Ruminococcaceae > RGIG8773. The sequence goes on along the minus strand of CALATN010000216.1, from coordinate 11,865 downwards.
GGGTTGATATGTGGATTCGGAGTCAGGGGGATTGGGTGGAGATGGTGAAGTAATAGCAGTTATGTAGTGTAACACTGGTGTTCTTTGTGTGGAACACTCTGTTGTTGTGCCTGATACTGCCTTTGCCTTGGCAAAGGGATATTGTTCTGTAAATCATTTTGTTCACCTCCTGAAAAAACAAAAAGGAGCTACAATACAAGGTTAATCTTGTATTATAGCTCCGTTAGCTGTTCCATACCACCACTTTGATATGCCGTTATTCAATATCATAATCTATCTTGATATATCGTTCAGAAACATCAATTATGAAACTGAAATTTCGAAAAAGCAGATTATGATATTTACAAGCACATTATATTCCGAAAAGGAGATTTTGTCAAGGAATAATTTTAATTTTGTTGAAAAATATTTAAAAACCAAATTGAATTATGCACTATGGAAGGATGATTTTACTATGAACGAGAAACAGGAAATAAGGCGGCGGAGCCGCAAGGAATACTTACGGTGTCGTAAGTAACGCTATAGTATTTATGACATTGCTTTAATGGCAATATCATAAGTGCAGGCGCTCTCCGAGGGGGAAATATAAGCCGACCTGACATAATTAAGTTGGCTTTCATATTATACAAATTCAACTATAACATTTATATCTGTCACATTAGGATTGAATTCATGCACCAACCCAAAAATGACATCAACGAAGATAGGAGAGAAGTTCGGATTAACATACGAACAAACACGTGATTTCTTCAAAAGGCGTAATAGAAAGCAAATAACGTATCTATGCGAGTTGAACTACAATATATACAATAAGAATAATAGGAGGCATGTGCCATGTATAAGTCTATAGAACAAATTAAGAAACTGAGAGAGGAAAAGCATGATATTTTGAAAAACGTCTATCAGAGTAATAATCCCAATGATGTTTATAATAATCAGCGAGCATTGGGTGCTATGTCTATCAGTATTTTTACTGATGTTGCAAATACTATTATGCCTACATTACAAGAAGATGGTGTGAGCAACGATGTATGGTCACATATTTCTATGAGATTGAATAAACTTTCCTTTATCAGTGTACCGACAGCTGCTGAAATTCGTGAAAAGTACAAGCAGAGTGTCGCTAATCCTACTGTTGTTAGAGTCAATGGTGCTCAGCCAAAGCCTGGAATCAAAACCAATGTCAAGAAAATTTCTACCCCTGTTTTCTTGGCTCTGCTGGCGGCACAGGGTATCGCTGTTCCTCTGCTCGTGAGTTTTATCGGTGGAAGCAAGTGGGCGTTGGTAAAGATTATTCCTTGTGCGATAAACGCGGCACTTATGGTTATTGAAGTCGTTGAGTATTTTAATTTGCTCCCGGTAAATAGAAAAAAAACGCTCTTTGCACCTGCCAAGGAAACTCCTGTTTCTACTGCGGATTATGATTCTATGTATCGTCGTGCCATCCAAGAAGTCTATCGAGACAACCGTAAAAAGCTTGACGATTGGTTTGATGCTTTGGAAAAAATCGCAACCGAAGAAATTGACAAAGTTTTAGCAAAAGTGGAGGGTTGATATGAACATAGTATTTGACGATGGATTAAGGCTGGACGATGAATATCGTGAAGTCCTTGCCCCACTTCTCCCTATCGGGAACGCACCTTTGAGATTAGATTCTTCAACAGCCAAAACTGATGGCACTCCCATTTCAGATGAAGGTTTTGTGTTTATAACCAATCTTCCGGTTGATGTGTTGAAATATCATGCTTTGTTTTTTGAAAACCACAAAGACGCTCCCCAATGGTTTTTTGTGCTTCTCAACAAAAACGACCATGGAATCACGGATTTGAGAAACGCTGCACGAAAACACGATTTGAAGAATCCCATTTTATTCTATGCAAAAAATATTGAAGCGTTTGAAGCAACGATAAATGATATTGTAAATACAAAACAAATTACCAAGGGTAAAGTCTTGTTGTTCTCCAAGCACAAGAGAACTTGGACTAATGACCTTGCTCGAATTTTGTTTGATGATGACAGTAAATATGAAATTATGGATTCGATAAATGCGGCAGATACTGATTCTGAAACCCTCTTGCTCTGCGGAGAAAAAATCACTGATTTTAAGGGACTTGAACTTCCAAGTAATATGGAACCATATTTTGTTTTCAAATTCAAAGGTGAGCTACAGCATTACATTGACCCCAGTACACTTATATGCGAACTTGCTGAATATAACCACATGACAACTGAGCGTGTCGAATCAAGACTTTATTTCATTGATATTGAGAGTGAAATTTGGCTTGCGGATACGAATAAAACCACCGGGGATGATGCTGTAGCTGATGGCATTCTCATTTGGGATTGTTTTGGCTTACCGGCGAGCCGTGCCGAATACACCGAAGCCAACATAAAAACAGTCGCATATAGAAGTCATAAAAATATGGAAAGACTGATGGAAATTATATAGCTTTATATAGCAGGAGGATAAAAATGGTTGGACTTTCAGAACGAATAATTCGGAATTTAACTGATATAACTACTTCAGAAGGAACGCAACTTCCTCAATGGATAGATAAAAATTATGTCGCAAGCTGTGTTATTCCCCCCTTGTCCGGTGAGAATAACGTGCATTGTAACATTGCGGTTGTTGCTCCGGTTTCCGCTGGTAAAAGCACGCTTTTTAATGCGCTTTGTGGCTATCCCATTTTGCCCGTAGCATCAAAAACCACGTCATCCGTTCCTACCTATATCACTCGTATTAACGAGCAATCTCGTGAAAGCGTAACTGTATATGGAATAAAAAAAGTGGTAAGCAATGTGGACGGCTTTACATCTACTCGCTTTGTGAAGGATGTTGACACCAAGCGAACTTTCTATGCGAATGACATTTCAAAAGATATGTTCAAAGAGTTGTTTGAGTATATGTACTTTGCTACCCACGGTGTAAGTCTCAAGGATAATGAGTATGAATATATGACAACCGTTGAGAATGTCGCATATTTCATGAAAGATACCGATAAGGCAGACATTCTTTTTAACGGTTTGGATGCTCAAAAATGGACAATCTCTAAAGATGACTTTGCTCTTACATATGACAACCCCCGTCACCGTTTATTGCTCCTTCTGATTCTTTTGTGCGTTTATGTTAATCAGAACGACAACGAGAAGGAAATGGGCGAATATACAAAGAAAGTCAATCATCAAAGGAAGAAGTTGTTCCAGCAGTATAAGTTCCCCATCGGTAGCGATTACTGCGTTTGTCTCGATTGGTGCAACGATGATATTCCTAACAACGTAACACTCATTGACCTGCCCGGAACCGGTGCTTCTACCCAAGATACAGCCACTCAATCTTCTCATACTGCTCTTGTTCGTGGTATTTTGACCGAGGCTGATGCTGTGTGGGTTCTGTGCTCCGATAACGGTGCTGTAGATATGGACCTTCTCTACGCATTAAAAGATGCAATCGAAGGGAACTCCCGAAAGAATAAAGTTTGCATCTACAACTGCAAAAACAGAAGACCTAATGATTCGGGTCCTGTTACGGATTTTCTCAAGAAGCTCCCTTGTCTCACCGGTGAGCGTTGCTATGTTGTAGATGCTCTTGCAGGTGAATACAAATATATTCAAAACGGCGTTAGTGCGCTTATGACTAAGACCGCATCCGACAAGAGATGCAACGACTATGATGAGCCGTCCGAAAATGAAATGACCAAAAGATTGGAAGTCATGTACAAGGGCGAAAAGAGAGCTTATTGTACTTTTACTACCAGCAGAGATGGGCTTGATAACATCATTGCTGTTCAAGATAGTAATCTCAGATATACTCTTGACACCTTTTTCAAGAGTGCATTGGCTGATTATATCGAGCGTCTGAAATATGAGGTCGCTTTAACTGAGGCAATTACTCAAGCTAAATTCTTTATTTACATTAGAGATTCCCTCTCGTCTTCTCGCAGCATCCTTGAAGGTATCGACGGGAAGGGTGAAGAGGTTTACAATGCAGTTACCGAAGTTCTGGGGATTGCTAAGAGACAAGCTATTGATAAATATGTTCAGCAAATGGCGAAGAGTCAACGTGATATGGAAGCCGAGCTTGCCACTTTAGGCGATAACATTGGAGAAAAAATCAAGGCAAAGTTCGTTGCTTCGTTAGCTTCTCTTATTGAAGATATTAAAACTGAGTGGAGAACTCTGGAACGTGAAGGACACCCCAACTGCTTAAAAGCAAATATTTGGGGAAATTATCCTCTCAAAGCAAGCAATCCCAACTGGGATAAATTCAAAAGAGTTAAAAGCAATACCGAAAGCAAGGTTACGATTTCTGCTTTTGACGGAGCATTGATGGTTGCCGACACAGAAATTAAGAAGTACAATACCTTGCTGAATAATTACGCAAACAACCTCAAAAAAATCACTCACGATTTTGTGAACGATTACATCAATGCTTTCTTATCGTCGTTTGACAAAAAGCGTGATGAACTGTGTGAGGCTGGCGGCAATAAGGTCACAGATAAGATTTATCAAAACTTCAATACCACCCGTGAAAAGCTGAAAAAGGCTTTGCAGGACAAGCTTAATGCTATGTGCGTAATGGTGTGTGATAGCTTTGATATATTGACTGGCAAAAATGGCATTTTTGATACGCTCTGCAGCGACACTGATCAAATTTTCAGAGACAGATTTTGTGAGAACATCCTTGATGAAATCAGAAATTTCATGTCCAAAACCTTCTCCGATATAAATTATATTGGTATGATTCTTGACCGTTTGAAGCCGGCAGATTTACACAAGATTTTGAATGATGACTTCGCACAAAAAAAGACCGAATATACTGAAAATTTGTCCAGACTTATTGATGCCATGTATGGAATGAATGTAGGTGACGCAAATTTTCCGTCCGGTCTCTCCGCGAAGGTGAACAAGTTCAACGCAGACAAAGTCGTAAACGGTGCAAAACCTGAGATTGAAAAGATGCACGACAACATTTCCTCTCTTGTCGGTTTTGGAGCGAGTGTTGTTGTTGATTTGACACTTCAAATCAAAGAACTTGATGAAGCCATCGAAAGCTGGGCGGGTATTGGAGAGCGCTATAAAAATATTTCCGCTATTCTCGAAGATAGCGAAGCTGAGAACACAAAAAAACTTTATGGTGATTGCAAAATCCAGATTGATGCTATTGTTTCTGAAAGCAAAAATTAAAGGGAGGGTATGAAATGGATTTAGTAAATATTTCTGTTGAACAGAACGAAATACTTCGTCATCTGTCCATCCCTACCGATGATTGCATTGCTCACAGTGTTGCTGTGTCTGATATGCCAGATTTGAAATGGTATAGAATATCTTCTCTTGGATTTGGATTTGAGAAAGACAAAGGAAACGCTAACGCTGATTCGGATAATGAGCTTCTTGATTATGCTGCGTCTCTCTTTGCGACTTGCAATCAGCCGTTCTCCATTCTTTGCGAAAAAAAGGCTGGAAAAATAGTATATGCTATCGGTTGTAAGGAAAACAATCTTGCCCCAAGACTTCTCAAAAGTGCATTCGGAACTGTGAAAGCCGAGAGCTACAATCCTGTATTTTCTGATTCATCTGGCTTATATGCACACAGCTTTGAAGCTGTGAGAACGAGTGCGGAGGAAATTGAAAAGAGAGAGTCCGTTTCAGCAATACACATGTCTAAATGGGCAGATGCAATCGCAAAAGCGTTGATTCGTCATTCCGGAATGGTTCGCTTGGACTTTCAACCAGCTTCTCCTATTGAGTGTTCCAAACTCATTGCTAATGCTCGTAAGATTTGCGACGAAATAACGACGTATCTTGAAAGCAATATCCAAACAGGCGATAATATTTCGGTTGATAGCAAAGACAATATTTTCGGGACTGTTCACAAAACGGTCAAGGGAGATATTAAATACAACAAGTCCTCCAGCGCTTCTGTTTCTTGGAAGGGCATTAGTTCAAAACTTTCCGATTTGAAGAAAGAAGCTGAATACTTCATTCAACTCTTTTCGGACACCCAAAAGCAGGGATGGACAGTTGAAATGACCGTTTCTGCAGATTTAGGTAAAGGCGAACTTCAGACTGAAGAGAAAGATAGTCGAGAAAGAGCGTTGTCGGTGCCTTTGTCAGCGATGCTCACTAATGCTGGATATGCCTGCAAATGGGAACATTTTGGAGAGTATCAAGCAAAAGATTCTCACAGAGCTATTCTCTTGCCTGCTGCTTATGTAACAGAGTTTATTTCATTCCCCACCACATCTTTCTTTGGTTTTGAGCGAGTAAGGAACTGCTATTACAATGTCAATCTTCCTAATAGCGATGAGGCTGTCCCTTTTGCAAATTTGATGCAATACGAGGAAACAATTGGCATAGAATTAAGCCTGCCGAAGGAGGAAACAATTGGCATAGAATTAAGCCTGCCGAAGAAGGAAATGAACAGACACACGTTCGTTTGTGGTATGACCGGTTCGGGTAAGACAAACACCGTTCATCATTTGCTTTCCAGCATCGGCGATTTTCCTTATCTTGTCATTGAACCTGTAAAGGGTGAATACCACTCTCTCCCCGGAATAAAGGCATATACTATGACAGCCGGTAGCAACAAAGCACTTTGCCTTAATCCTTTTTGGTTCCCTAAAGGAAGCAGTTTGCAGTACCATATCGACTATTTGAAGCAAATTATTTCCTCCGCTTTCGATTTGTATGCTGCGATGCCCAATATTTTGGAACAATGTTTGGTTTTGGTTTACCAGCATTGTGGTTGGGATTTTATTCAAAACGAAAATAGATACGCATCAGAGCTTCCCGAGAGTATGCTATATCCGACATTCAGCGATTTGTGTCGTGAGGTCGATGCTTATCTTGATAACGCAAAGTTTGGCGAGGAACTGAAAGGAAACTATCGTGGTGCTCTGTTGTCGAGACTTCAAAGCTTCACAAGTGGTCCTAAAGGTATGTTGCTGAATACTTCCAAGCATCTTCCTTGTGACGAGTTGAGCAAAGGTAAAGTTGTTATTTCTTTAGATTCTTTGGCTGATGATGCAGATAAGTCCATCGTGATGGGCGTTATCATTGCTCAATACTACGAGTATCTGAAAACTAAATGTATCGGCAGTACAAAAAAAGATTTACAACACATTGTGGTAATCGAAGAAGCTCACCATCTTTTTGCCGGTGACACTACTGCTTCTGCTTCGTCTGGCGAAGGCGGCAGCGGTCAGAATTCTTCTCAAGAGCTTGTGAAAACTCTTAACAATATGCTGGCAGAGATTCGTGCGTACGGAGAAGGCTTTATCATAGTAGACCAAAGCCCCTCTGCACTACACCCCTCTGTTCTAAAAAACACCGGTATCAAGGTGGCGCATAGAGTAGACTACGGAAAAGACATTGAAGCTATGCAAGATGTTCTCTTGTTGGATAAAGACGACAGAGAGCTTGCTACTCTTTGCCCTGGACAGGCTTTAGTCCATTACGGCGGTATGCGTACATCTGCAAAGGTTCAAGTGCCAGAATGTAACACCAAAGAAGAATCTGTCATCATTGAGCGTGAAGAAATCAGTGGAAATAGTGTTGTTAGCACTCTTTTAGAAGACAGCAAACTATCAACCTATATTAACTCTATAATCATTGACCGGGTTATCAATCATCTTCTCTATGATGAGTTGGATAATTGTAAGGAAATATACTCACTCCTATGCAATGCAATAAAGACCGCAATGATAAAATATGGTCAATCGGAGCTTGTTGTTAAATTGACCGAAGGACATCTTATGGCGGAGTATATAGCCACTATGATTCCCACAAGGCTTGAAAAGCTCTTTCCTCACCAATATTGCACTTGCAAGATGGTGTGTATGTTCATCGAAAAGTTCCTTACCCTTGCATCTGAAACCAACGGTGAACTGAGCAAGGCTGAATTACAAGCGTTTATAAGCTACCGCACACATAAACTTGAACCTCGCATCTTGGAATTTTTTGAATATACCAACATCGAGGAATACACGAGTGCAAGAGCATTAGTTGGCAATACAGTTGACTTGAATCTAGTTTGCAATGTCACCGCAGACCTTATCAAGCTCAATGTAACACCGGAGGATTTGGATTATAACCTCAATCGTCTTTTGTTGGGTCACTATTTCTTATGTATGCCTAAGCATTTTGAATTGCTTGCTTCTCGTGCAATAGGATTGTTGAGCTACAAAAGAAGAAAGGAGTCGGTATGATAGGAGAAAATGTAGGCTTAGTTGTTGAAAAGACCGCAGAAGCAGCAATAACAGCAAGTGAAGTTGCAGACCTCGGTGCAATTAAGCCTAATGGTTTTGGTTCTCTCATAAAAGAACGCTTTCCTTCCGAAGTTGCTCAGCCACAGATTGATGCTCTGTATTCCTTGGAATTTCCTCAACTTAATACACGCTTGAATCTGTTTGGTACTCGTATCGTAAAAGATAATCCTTATCTTTCTCTCCGGTACAACGATATTTCCAAAGAGTGCTCGGAATATTTATGTGACTATGGCATTACTCCATGGGCGTGGAAAGAAGCAACATTTGAACAAAGAATGGATATGTTGAGCAAAGCAACTGAGATTATCGGGAAAGAACTTAATCTTCCAGAAGATTGGATAAAAAGCATTAAGCCTGTCGCCGTTTCTGGAGAGGATTACATGGCTCAGGCTTCATGTAGAGTGAAACCGTTGAATAACGGTGGGGTTGATATTATTGGGATACCTACATTGAATGTTAATCTGGAATATTTGACGGATGACTACTTGGAGGCTATGTCAACGATATATCACGAAATGATTCATATCAAGCAATACGCTTCTATCAACTGTATTGCACCTGGATTGACTACAGATTCAAGACTTGTAGACCTAATTCAAGATTTGAAAACCAATCAAGGAACACCTAAAAGCAGAGTGAGCTATCTCTACTCTCCTTACGAGGCAGAAGCATGGGCACAAGAATCTTATTTCAAAAGAATGTTGGCAGCAGTTATTCTGGACAGATATACATGATAAGTTGTGCCCATAAAAATGTATGAGGTGATGATAATGGAATTTATCACAATTTCTTTAGAGGCGGCAAAAGAAGGATTAAAGGAAGCTGCAAAGGAAGCTTCCAAGGCAGCATTAGAGGGTGCTAAAAAAGTTGCTGAAGGCGCTGAAACAAAACCCAATTTCGGAAAACTTGAAAATCCTATGGAATCCGAACACGTTACTTTGGGCAAAGTAAACACCGAACATAGCGAAGCCCCCGTCCGATTTGGAAGCGAAAAAGAGGAATTTTTCTGCAGCGACCTAACTTTGGATCGTCTAACAAACGACGGTAATGTCGAACAACAGCCAAACCCACACGAAGAAGCACGTGATTCTGAATTACCTGACGATTCTGGCAAAGAAACATATGATTCTGAATTACCCGATGATTCTGGCAAAGAAACATATGATTCTGAACTACCTGATGATACTGACATAAAAACTGAAGCTATAGATTTAGAAAAAATGCAAGAACTTGCTGATAATGCTGCTCAAGAATATAATAAAAAATATACACCTTACGAAAGAATGATAAATAAAGGGTATACTGATGTTTCCAAGACGCCAAATGGTGGTGTTTCATTTGAAAATTCAGACTGCATTTATTGCACAGAAAATGGTGAAAAAGGAATAGTGAAAATTGAAGCATCTGGAAATCGAACTAAAGATTTTGATAATGCTAATTCAATAATGGGATTTGAAAAAACACCAGAAGGATATGTTTGGCATCATAAAGATGATTACGATGTTAAAACTAATACATGCACTTTAGAGTTAGTAAAAGACGATGCACATAATGCCTCTAAACCGCATTCTGGTGCTTGCGCTCAATATGATGCTGTATACGGAAGCAACTATAATAGATGAAAGGAGTACATCAAATGTACAATTTTATTATTGATTCTGTTAGTAATATACCAGATAACATTATGATAGAAACCGTTGAACAAAAATATAATATAACATTTCCACATAAACTAAAAGAATATTATTCGTTGTACAACGGAGTACCAATCAAATTATGTACATTTATAATAAATGATACTGAATATGAAGTTAATCGAATTCTACCATTAATTTCAACATCTCTATCTGTTGATAGCATTGCCCAAAATGATCGGATTGATAATTTCATTAGTAATGAATGGTTTCCTTTTGCTCAAGATCGTGGTGGAGATATTTATTATTGGAACACCAATAACGAAACAATTGCATTGATACGATGTGATAATATCGAAAATCCAATAAAAATATGTAATAACATAACTGATTTCTTCCACATTATGAATAATAATATTAGATAAGGACTTCCCCAACGTCACCCACTGTCTATCCCCCTATGATATAATAACCCTACAGAAACCTGTAATTATTATATCATAGGGGGATTTATTATGAAAAAACAAATCATTTCACTTGCGCTTATTTCTTCACTGGCATTAAGCGGATGCGGCACGCAGAATAATTCTGCATCTTCTGATGGATACACTCCACAAACAGAAGCCTACACCGAGCCTGACATTGTTTACGACTATTATTATGCAGTTGACCTTGTAGGTGAAGCTATTTCTGACATTGAAGCTTCTGGCTTTGATTGTTCCATGATTTACAACCTCACCGAGTATGACTATGAAACAGCAAGTGATTACACTGTTCTTGTTGATGGCACATATGCTTTTGCAGCAGGAGTACTTTGCAAGGGTGATGCTGTTATCGCTAATGGAATACCTACTACACCGACAATTGACGAGATTGATCCTAATATGGACCTTAATGAAGCTCTTTACTGGAGTGCTGCAACGGATACTTTGTACACACAACGTTTGCTCACTATGACTAACGGTAAAGAATTCAATCTGAATTATTATTGGCAGTCTGCTACACCCGATGATATTTACTGGATTTCGCAAACATCACCCGGAAAATTTTCATTTATTTATCAGAATCAGTATGTTTATAACCCCGATTACGATTTTATGTGGTTCAACTGGGGTGACAGTATTTATGATGTTGAAAGCTCTCTTGTAAGCAAAGGATTTATAGTAAATACTGACGAATATGTAAGCAATACACTGTACACTGAATCTATATCTGAAACATTGTATGGTCACAAATTTTATGAGGAAATTTATTATAACAATAATATGCAGCTTACCGGTGGTCAGTACGAAATATATGCTAAGCCTTATGAATTGGGAGGGATTTATTATGACGCACTGAATGATATTATTGCAAAATACGGTGACTCATATGAAATAAAGTTTGGTCAGAATTATACTTGTGTAAATGATGCTCTCACATATCTGCTCAATACGACAGAAGATGGCTTTTACAAAGATTTAATTCAAATCGAGTGGCACGTAAACGGTCATACGCGAATTATATATACGGTTAACTCAGACTATATCGAAATTGAGTATCGCAGCATTGAATCAACAAGCGGAACAGGTATGAATGAGGATTCACTTATCTAACATATAAATAACCCGCTTCAAAAATCATATTATTACACAATGTCCCCCGAGCCACACGGTTCGGGGGACACCCTTCTCATCTCTGCTTCTCCAAATCAACTGATAGAGAACATATTTATATAAAAAATTATAGTTAAAGGTAGGCAGACGATTTGATGGTTAAAATCCTTCAATAATCTGATTATTGGGTTAGTAAAATAACGTTGAATCTCTTCTTATTATGCATAACATCTTGACAACACACCCAAAATTATATATAATGTAATTAAATTAAAATAATTACATATACTTAAATAGAGGTGAAATGTATGACAGATTACAGAAAGCTGTGTATTGATTTGTTCGGGACAGATGACCCCGAAAAGCTTA
>CALATN010000215.1 GCA_937891895.1 uncultured Clostridia bacterium | reverse complement strand
ATCTTATGAAAATATATCCGGTTTTATAAAAGATTATGTACAGAGCAACAAAAAAGTTAATTTCATATTTGAAAATATTTTAATTAATAAAGAAATCACATATAAATATTTAAAAGATGTTTTATAAACATCTTTTTTTAAGAATTTAAGTCTTGCGGGAACGTTGTAAAATATATCACGAATTATAATTGTTGTTCCGTCAGGACAACCTGTTTGATCATATTCTTTTTCAACTCCGCCGTTTATCGTATAATGCGTACCGAACTGTTCGTCAGACGTTTTAGTCAGCACATCAACCTTTGCTACAGCGCAGATTGATGCGAGTGCTTCACCTCTAAAACCGAGAGTCAGAATACTATCGAGGTCAGACTTGTTGCGGATTTTGCTTGTTGCGTGACGCAAAAAAGCTGTAGGTACATCTTCATAATCAATTCCGCAGCCATTGTCTGTTACACGAAGATAACTTATGCCACCGTGCTTTATTTCAACAGTAATAGCAGTAGCACCGCTGTCTATAGAATTTTCGATAAGCTCCTTTACTATCGAACTTGGTCTTTCAATTACCTCACCCGCTGCGATAAGCTCGGAAGTTTCCTTGCTTAAAATCTGTACCTTAGCCATTTTATTCACCTCTTTTATTCAAGCATTCCGCAAAGCTCACGGAGAAAATACTTTGCATCCTCATCAGTAAGCTCATCAACATTTGTTTTCTTAAGTTTATCAATAATCTTGTCATTTCCTATTGCAGCAAATGAAATCTGATCATCGTTTTTCTTTGTTGTTTCAATTTTTTCGTCTTCCATCTGAGCAAGAAGCTCTTTTGCACGTTTTAATACTTTATTGGGAAGTCCTGCAAGCTTTGCTACATCAATACCATAGCTGTCATCAACTCCACCAGGAACAATCTTACGCAGAAATTTAATATCCTCGCCACGCTTCTTTACAGCTACGCTGAAATTCTTGACACCATCAAGTTCATCTTCAAGCTTGATAAGCTCGTGATAATGTGTGGCGAAAAGAGTTTTACAACCTAAAATACGCGAGTTGGCAATATATTCCGCAACAGCAGTTGCTATACTGATGCCGTCGTATGTAGATGTACCTCTGCCTACTTCGTCGAGTATTACAAGGCTCTGTTTTGTTGCATTTTTCAGAATATCAGCAACCTCACTCATTTCAACCATAAATGTTGACTGTCCGGCAGTAAGGTCATCGGAAGCACCTACACGTGTAAAAATCTTATCTACAATCGTGATTTTCGCATATTTTGCAGGCACAAAGCAACCTATCTGCGCCATAAGTGTGATAAGTGCAGTTTGACGCATATATGTGGATTTACCTGACATATTCGGACCAGTAATAATCGCCATACGATTGTTATTAAGGTCAAGGTATGTATCATTAGGAACATACATCTCATCGGTAAGCATCAGTTCAACAACGGGATGTCTGCCGTCCTTGATATCAATTATACCGTCAATTGCAATATCAGGTTTTGTATACTCGTTTTTAAGCGCTATATAAGCAAATGAACAAAGTACATCAAGCTGTGCAATTGCAGAAGCTGTTTCCTGAACCTTTACAAGCTGTGTTGCTACAAAATCTCTTACTTCACAGAAAATCTCGTATTCAAGTGAAAGCACCTTTTCATTTGCACCGAGAATTTCGTTTTCAGCTTTCTTGAGTTCATCCGTAATAAATCTTTCGCAATTGGCAAGAGTCTGCTTTCTGATATAGTGATCAGGAACGAGGTCATAGTATGATTTTGTTACTTCAATGTAATAACCAAACACACGGTTATAACCAAGCTTGAGGTTTTTTATGCCTGTAGCTTCTTTTTCATGCTGTTCAATTTCTTCAATTATCCCCTTGCCATTTTTGATAATATTCCGTAAACGGTCAAGTTCATCGTTAAATCCGTCTTTGATTACTCCGCCTTCTTTTGCACTTACAGGCGGTTCATCGACAATTGCATTTTCCACAAGTCCTGAAATTTCGCTTAAAGTATGGATGTTTTTATTAAGCTCACGCATAAGCTTACAGTTGAAATTTTCCATAAGCATTTTTATGGAAGGAAGCTGCAAGGATGTAAGAGAGAGTGACTTTAGATCCCTCGGTGTGGCCGATTTATACATTACTCTTGTCATAAGACGTTCAATGTCATAAACACCTGAAAGTGCATCTGCAAGCTCTTCTCGGATTACAGATTGCTTACAGAGTTGTTCGACAGCATCAAGACGGTTCATAATGATAGCAGGCTTGATAAGCGGTTGTTCAATATATGCCTTGAGCAGACGTTTACCCATTGAAGTTTCGGTATGATCGAGCACCCAAAGTAAACTGCCCTTCTTGTCTTTGTTACGCATTGTTTCTGTCAGTTCAAGATTACGTCTTGCTGTAAGGTCAAGCTCCATAAAATAACTGTCATTATAACGCTTAATTTCGGTAAAGCGTCCGATAAGCGCTTTCTGAGTGTCAGATATATAATCAAAAAGTCCGCATACACAGCAGGCTTCTATACTTTCTTCGTTAATTCCGATTTCTAAAAGTTCGGAAACATTGAATTGTTTAAGAACAACATTTAGTTTAACGGAGGTGTCAAAACATTCGTTATCAAGCATCTGTATTGAGCTGTTGAGTTTATTACGGATAAATTCAGCTACAATTTTATAATCAAGAAATTTTTCATTAAAAAGTATTTCAACAGGTTCAAATCGGGATAATTCATTGATAATTTCATTCTGAATATCCTTACCTGATTTTTTGAATAGGTGCACCTCACCTGTTGAAATGTCGGCAAAGCACAATGCACATTCTTCGTTCTCAGCATAAACTGCACACAGATAATTATTTTTTGATTCATCAAGAAGTGTACTCTCAGTAAGTGTACCTGGCGTAACTATTCTTACAACATCACGCTCAACAATTCCACCCTTTGCATCCTTCGGATCTGTGAGCTGTTCACAGATGGCAACCTTCATTCCCTTTTCAACAAGACGCTTTATGTAAACCTCACTTGAATGAAAAGGTATTCCGCACATAGGTGCACGATCCTCAAGTCCGCAGTCACGGCCTGTAAGTGTGAGTTCAAGTTCCTTTGAAACAAGAAGTGCATCATTAAAGAACATTTCATAAAAGTCACCGAGTCTAAAAAAAACAATATGTCCCTTATATCTGTTTTTTACAGAAAAATATTGTTTCATCATCGGTGAAAGACGATTGAAATCTATTTGCATATCCATAATGTTAATTGCACTTCCTTCATATTCAAAATATAATGTAAAAATATATTTTCTGATTTACTGCAATTGACCCGCTGTATGTTACAGCAGGTCAATTGCAATTATAAATTATTTTGATTAGTGGCAGCCGCCGCAAGTTGAACAACTTCC
>CALATN010000214.1 GCA_937891895.1 uncultured Clostridia bacterium | reverse complement strand
CCGCCGCTTTAAGGCGGGTTCGGATTTGTTGCTCTACCCTATATTATGGATAAAAAACAAGCCGGAGAATACTCCGGCTTGTTTTTCTGTTAGGTCAACCGAATTACTTGGGCACGCCCATAGCGATGGTGGCCTTCTGCTCGGCGTACTCCTCGTCGCTCATCTTCAGCACCTTGATGCCCAGGATGATACCCATGATCTCGTTGATCACGCCGATGACACCGCAGGTAACGACGCCCAGCACGATGCGCAGGATGCCCGTACTCACGCGACCCTGCATAAAGCAAGGAACGCCCAGGGAGTTGAAGATGATGCACATAACACCGAACAATACCTTGTTATCCATAACGTTTCCTCCTTCAAAATTGGGATAGTTAAATTATAAACGAAATATGTCGATTCGTCAAGAGGGAGAAAGGGATAGATACGATAAAAGAAACAGGAGGGATTCTGAACCCCGGTTTTGCGCCAACGATAGCGATACCCCCACATTGCTTACGCAAAACCTGTGAAAAGACCGCGCGGCGGTCTTTTCTAGGGTTCTCATATCATCCTCTACATAAAAACAGACAGCCACCCCATTGGGGTGGCTGTCTGTTTGGCGGAGAAGGAGGGATTCGAACCCTCGAACCGCTTTTAACGGTTACACGATTTCCAATCGTGCGCGCTCGACCAACTACGCGACTTCTCCGAGTCAAGGCGGTGTTCCCGCAGAACGCTATGCTATTATAATGAATTTATTTTCACTTGTCAAGGTGAAAACGACAACTTTTTTAATTATTTTTGAAATAGTTGATTTAATTACGGCTTTTTACTTGACAAACCGTGTCAGTGATGCTAAAATAATGTGCGTTGACTGTACGGAGAGGTGTCCGAGCGGTTTAAGGAGCCGGTCTTGAAAACCGGTGACTCGAAAGAGCCAAGGGTTCGAATCCCTTCCTCTCCGCCAAACAAGAAGGACACCCTCTCGGGTGTTCTTCTTGTTTCACAGAATTGGTGCGCGAGAAACGTCGCATTCCGCAGGAATGCACAAGGTTTTGCGAGCAGTAACTACGGTGAGTATCGGCATAGCGCAAAACCGGGGTTCAGAATCCCTTCCTCTCCGCCACTTCTTTTTTGACAACCTAATCGGCTTTAATCGGCTGCTCATCACACCCGATTTTGCGACATACGGAGTAGTACTCAAGTTGGTGACGAGGCGCCCCTGCTAAGGGCGTAGGTCGGGTAACCGGCGCGAGGGTTCAAATCCCTCCTTCTGCGCCAAAGAGCATCATCGTTTGATGATGCTCTTTTTGTTATTATGAGGAACGATTATATGACTACTTTTACATACTTGAATAAAGATGAAAAAGAAAAATTTCTGCCAATATTGTTTGACTTGCTTTATGAAAATATGCGTGAAATTACTCCAACCGATTTAACTTACGAACAGGAAAAGACTCATTGGCTTGGCAATGTTTCCCCTGCCCTTGATAAGCCTGCACGTCAGATTATGATGTGTCTTGCTGATGAGAAACTGATTGGATATATTCAATATTACACAAGTAATAAGCTGCTTATGATCGAGGAATTACAGCTTAAACATGAATATCATTGCACGTTGACATTTTATCGTTTATGCAAGTATTTTATCAGTACGCTTCCTGCAGATATTGAATATGTCGAAGCTTTTGCTGAAAAACGAAACAACAACTCACAGAAGCTTATGCAAAAGCTTGGAATGAAGTTTATTGATAGCAATTCATTCTTTATTCATCTGCGTGGTAATGCAAATGAAATAAAAACAGATTTATATATTAAAGCCGTGTACGCTTTTACTGCTTACACGGCTTTTTCTTTTATTTCATAATTTCGGCAGCAGCTTCAATAGCTTGCTCAAAGGCTGTAATCTTCGGTACCTCCCTGTCTATTTTTCCAAAACCATATGCTGCGTGAATAAATGGTACTCCAGCATAATCCGAAGCGTCGCAGTCACCTTGTGTATCACCTATATAGACAGCTTTATCAAGATTATTACGCTCAATTACAAGCTTGATATTCTCACCTTTCCCCTTGCCAGTTCTTCCAGGACACTCAAAATCTGCAAAGTATTTTTCGATCTGTGGGTTGCAATGGAAAAATGTTTGTATGTAGCCGTCCTGACAATTGCTGACTATAATCAGCTTATAACTTTCGCTGAGTTTTTTTAGAGTTTCTTCAAGCTTTGGATAAAGAATTCCGCTGTGTGTATGCAGGTATTCGTGCTCCATATTACAACAATCCTTCATTATATCAAGGCGGATTGACACTTCAATCTCAGGCATCATAAGTTCGGCAATTGCTTCCATTGTTTTTCCCATATAACTTGTCATATCTGCTACTGTAATCTGCAAATCTGTTTCAGGACGCTTGGCAAGTGCCATATTCCAGGCTGCTACAACCTGTTCGGAGGAATCCCATAATGTTCCGTCCAAATCAAAAATTATTCCTTTATTCATTTTCATCTTCCTTTATTGTTATTTCTTTTCAGGATAATTCAGCGAACGTACAGAATCCTTATAGATTATCTGACCGTTAACGTGCACCATTCCCATTGAAAAGTTAGGCTTCTCAATTTTTTGCAGCAAGCCTTCAACAGCAAGCTTAGACATATATGCTGTATTAACTTCAATTGTCGTAATATTAGGGTCACTTATTGTACTGTAAACCGAATTATCAAAGCCTGTTACAGAAATATCTTCAGGTACGCGATATCCAAGATGCTTAAGTTGAGCAATGAGCATACAGGCCGTTTCATCGCAGTTACATACAAAAGCTGTCGGCATTACTATCGGAAGAACAACAGGTGTCTGAAGACCTGTTTTCAAATCACGATCACTCAATATATAATTTTCACGAAGTGGAATATTGTGTTCTATCAATGATTTTTCATAACCGAGGTATCTGTCCTGAATACTGCTTGTTGCACGGATATTTCCAACGAAGGCAATATCGCGATGACCATTTTGTATAAGGTAGTTGGTTATCTCATAACTTGCATAAAAGCTATCGCAAATTACACAATCAGTGTTAATCTGTTCATTATAGAAATCAAGAAATACAACAGGAATTTTTGTTTCAAGCAATGCCTTGGTAAATTTCTTTGAAACCTGCCCAAGCATTATTATTCCGTCAACCCGCTGCTGAAAAAGAATTTTAGGAATAATAACCTTTTCTTCTGCTGACTGAGAAAGAGTCTGAAAAAAAGCGTAATGTTCACTTAGCTGCAAGAGCTGTGAAATATGTCTGAAGAATTTGAAATAGAAAGAGTCCTCCTGAACATACCTTTCAGCAACTATTATTCCTATATTGTTGCTTCGTTCAGATTTCCTTTTTGCAGTTTCGGAGTAATGATATCCCATTTCCTCCGCTGTCTTGCGGATACGTATACGCAGTTCTTCACTTACTCCTGACTTTCCGCTTAATGCTTTAGATACGGCAACAACGCTTATCCCAAGTCTTTCAGCAATATCTTTCATTTTTATTTTCTTAGGAATAAATATCATCCCCTTTTTATCATCACTACAAGTATGATACCATATTTCACATCAATTAGCAAGCAATTTTGAAAATACTTGTTTAAAATTTAATCAATTCTTTATAAATTTAAGCATTATTTAATTAAATTTATGCAATAAAATTAACTTGAATTTTAAAACATTTTATGAATGAAAACAATTACAAAAATTACGAAAACCCCGAAAATGTTTTCGTAATTAGTTTCTTCACACAATTATTTTTAGTTTTCTTGCAGCACATTTGCCGTAGTATTAAACGTTCTGTATTGTTTTTTGTTCACTTTTAACAAAGCAAGTATGGTAGTTTGTTAAAGTGATAACAAGATATGTGCAGTTACTCAAAGATTTATTGGATTTTTTTGTGCACATTGCCGCTTCTCTAATTTTTAATTGACAAAATTCTTTATATTGATATAATAAAACCGTAACATTTACGCTGTTCTCCAAACTATATATTTACACATTTAACATTTAATTAGCGACAAAATGGTGTACTGTGTCGTATAGACACAGTACACCAAAATACATTTTATGCATCCCCTATTCATCTTCTCCTTAATTTCGAGGTTCGGAGTTGAATCCCAGCTCCGAACCTTCTCGAAACTAAAAAACAAAAATCTTTGAATTGATTAACAAATATGCCTTCGGAGGTTATCAAATGAATGTAATCAAGCTTGCTGAAATAACAGGTGTTTCCAAGTCAACAATTTATCGTGCACTCAATGGTGACAAAATTAAAGACAGCACAAAGCAGCGTATTATTGACACTATCAACGAAAATGACATAAATTTCAGCTTCAATGGATTTGAAACTGGTTATGATACTAAAGTAAAGCTGATTGCTCTTGTTACAGACACGAATTACAGAAACCGTGCTGCCATTGAACAGATTAAAGACAGATTTTCAGAAAATGGTTTTACAGTGATTGAAATTGATTCTGAAACTGTAAAAAACGCTTCTGAAAAGATTGAACATTACTTAAGCAAGAATTTCAGAAGTTTTATTTTTATGGGATTCG
Organism: uncultured Clostridia bacterium; assembly: GCA_937891895.1. Taxonomy (GTDB): domain Bacteria; phylum Bacillota; class Clostridia; order Oscillospirales; family Ruminococcaceae; genus RGIG8773. The sequence goes on along the minus strand of CALATN010000214.1, from coordinate 5,704 downwards.
AAATTGAAGAAAAATGCAATGAATTTATTGCAGCTGCCGCATCAGACAGACCTGTAATTCTCATAAATTCTTTTATGACAGGCAAAAATATATATTGTATCACTTCAAATGAAAGTGAAACAATCTCCAAGGCTGTTATGAAGCTTTCCGATGATTACGGACACAAGAATTTTCTTTACTGCATCAGTGACAAAACAGCTTTTGGCAAAAAACTTTCTCAGGGCTTTGAAGAGGGCATCAAGCTTTCCGGCTTGAGAAGACAAAGCTTTTGTTCTGCTGACTGTATTTCACGCAATACACCTTCCGAAGCTATTGCATCAGCACTGAAAAGCAATCCTTCCGTTACTGCAATCATTACACAAGATGAAGCTACTGCTGTTGCTGCTGCATCTGCTGCTGAAAAACTTGGACTTAAAATACCACGTGACATCACAATTGTAGGATTAAAAGGCAATGAAACTGCTTTAGACTGCAACCACAGCATCGCTTACATAGATACAAAAACAGATATGATAAGTGATATGGCTCTTACACTTACAATTGCTGCTATCAATGGCAAAAAAGCTTCAAAACATATAAAGATACCGTGCAGCTTTATTCAGAAAAAATCTGTTGCAAAATCTTCGATGGTTTATTCTCACGCTATGTAAAAAGACCCCATATTCCATTTGGAATATGGGGCATCTTCATATCTGAACAAATTTTATTTTTTCAGCTTTGTTTCCTCTGCATCAATAATACTCATAAGCTCTGCAAGTGCCTTATTATTTTTCATCTTCTTCGGAGGTGCAATTGTTTCCTTAGGTACTACTGCCTGATCAGGAATAAGCGATTCACTCTTATCAGTATGAGCAGCCGTTGAATCATTGCTTTTGTCAAAATACGCCTTAACACTGTCGTCAAAACCTGATTTCTTAGGTGTGGAAATTTCCTCCTGCACTGCAGCTATACTTTCAGGAATGATGTTACTCATATGAGGAGTAAACACAACAGACTCCTTGTCAGCAGATTTGGATGGATTGTACATCTCAAAAAATTCTGCTGTTTTTTTCATTTCGGGAGTAATTCTTGTAGGAGTGTTCATATACATTTCATTGTCAGCAGCAGAAGACACCACTGCTGAAACAGTTTCACGTGAAGAAGCAGGCTTCTTCAATGTATCATATGAAAACAACGGAGAATTTCCCTGTGAATCTGTTCTTCTTTCTGTATATTCGGCACGTCCTCTGTTATCTACAGAAAGTATTTTATCAGGTTTCAATTCAGAAGTGTGATTTGTCATCGGATGTGTTTCTGTTATATCTTCAACAAATCTCGGTTCTGAGAAAGTTACAGGTGCAGGTTCTTCCTTCTTACGTGACTGAATGATATCATCAATATCTTCAAGCGAATCAGCTTCATCTTCAAGCTTATGTATACTTAGAATTCGTGCAACCTGAATTGAAATTATGAAAATGAGCGGGATGACAACAGCAATTATTATACCTATGGTCGATGTTGCAAAATCGAGGAACTTGCCAAATCCGTTTATCTGCCACACTGCTTTGGCAATTACTGCATCTGATTCTATACGGAAGGTTTCGTTTGCGGAAGATGTATCAAACTTTACGACATAGTATGTTTTATCAGCTTCCTGCTGAATTTGGGTGACACGGATAAGTGTTGTATAATCTCCGATATTGCACAAAATAACCGAACCCTCAATTATATTGGCAATTTCCGATTCTTTGGCGATGACAACAGTATTTTCGGGAAAATCGGGAAGCATATTTACTGCTTTTGTATTGTAGAAGCTATATCCAAAAACTGTTGCTGCGGTATTATTTTTCTTGAAAAGAAAATTAAACGCAAGCATCGCTACCATTACTATTACAAGTATAACAATAAATATTATTTCAACAACCGCAAAGGGTGAAACTTTTTTCTTTGAACGTGACATAAAAACCCTCCTGAGCAAATTTCTACATAAAAATACAATACAAATACATTATATCATACTCTTTTGAAAATTTCAAATAAAAATTAAAATTTATATTGACTTTTTTAAAAATTAAATATATAATTAGTAAGTATTGAAATTGCTGGTGTAGCACAGTCGGTAGTGCAGCTCATTCGTAATGAGCAGGTCGCGTGTTCGAGTCACGTCACCAGCTCCATACAGGCAGCTCTCTGATATTTCGGTTGCCATTTTCTGCTCATGAGAGTTACAGCTCTCCTGGGCTTTTTTTATTAAGGAATGATTATATGAAAAAAATATTGTCTCATCTTGCAGTGTTTTGTGCTACGCTGATTTGTTTATGGACAATCCTTATTTTATCCTCCTGTATTCCAAATACAGCCATTAAGGATAATATGGTAAAAAGTGCTGTTCATTACAATGAAAATGACCCGTTTGCATTTGGAAAATACAATACTTACAATTCTGTTGCTGATAACTATGCTGACTCAATTCTGCTTAATGTTTTGTGGAATATTAAAAGCAATTCCCCTTTTGTTTCATCAATTGATACAAAATATTATAATGGTGAGGACTATGGTGAAAACTGGGGCTTATATCAAAGTTTAAACGGAACAGCACCCAATACGGATTATACAAGGTACTGGCATGGTTCTGTTGCTTTCATACGTCCGCTTCTTTTTTTTACAGACGTTAATGGTGTGAGGAACATCAGCTTTGCTGTACTAATCATTTTAGTTGCTATGACACTTTTTATTCTAATGTCCCAAAAACATTATTTTGCTGCTGCTGCACTTTGTATTTCTCTGATTGGAATTCAGTTTTGGAATATACGTCTTTCACTTGAATACATTCCTGCATTTATGGTATGCTTTTCACTTTGTCCGTTTTATATTATTCTTGAGAAAAAGAATGATTGCTATCTTACATTACTTTCCGTTATAGGCGGTGTAATGATTGCTTTTTTTGATTTTCTCACAGTTGAAACGATTTCACTGCTTGTCCCGCTTGTATTGGTGTTTATTGTAAGAGCAGACGATAACAGACTCGGTAATTTCAAGGAAAATTTTCTGTTATCAGCAAAATGCGGATTTTGCTGGGGAATTTCTTATACAATGACATTTATTGTAAAATGGTCAGCTGCATCTGCAATTACAGGTGAAAACAAATATATTACCGCACTATCGGCTGCGGAGGTACGTCTGTATGATGAAACACAGATGCCACTGTATAAACAAATTCCTTCTGCTATATTGGCAAATCTTTCTACTATTTTTGGTGGAACAGAACGTATTGAGATTAGCAGTGTTATTCTTGGCATTACAGTTACAGCTTTAATTATGGGAAGTATCTTTTTGCTGTTCAGAAAAAAAGAAAAAAATATTTCAGCTACTTTCACGCTGCTTATTATGGCTTTAATTCCGTATATACGATATATGGTACTTAATAATCATTCTTATCTGCACGAATTCTTTACATACCGTGCACAGATTACAGTTATTCTTTGCTTACTTGCAATTTTGTGGTATAACACAGAATTATGTATACAGCCAAAGAAAGTAAAATAGACGCTGTAGATAAGGAGAAATACAAAATCGTATCTTCACATTGTTTCTTATGGAATAAGGCACATAAAAAAAATAGCTGTAAAGTTAACTTTACGGTATTGAATTTATATCAGCGTAATAGTATAATTATTACATAAATTGTATGAAAGGACTTATTTTATGAAATATATGTATTTTATTGCTGTTCTTGCTGCTGCTTTGATGCTGTGCTCCTGTGGCGGAAATAATGCTCCACAGCAGGAAAGCGTTATTGCTGAAACATCATCGGCTGCTGTAAATTCTGCACCCTCCGATACAGATGATGAGCTTACCGAAACTTATGCTGTGCCATCCACAACTACTGTAACGGAAACAATTCTTGAAGAATCAACCGAATACGTTACTGATGCATCTACTGAAGCTGAAACAACTGTTACGGAAGAAACAACTGAAACAGAAAAATCAGAAGCAGCTACTGTTACAACTAAGGCAACTGCCGAAACTACAACCGCTGTGACAACTGCAGCTTCAACTGCCGCAAAGACAGAAGAGACCTCTCCTGTAATGAAGCAGTATATTGAAATAAGTGACAGAATGAATGAACTTATTAAAGAGATAAGTGAAAAACGTGATTACCCAGTTGTACATATTCTTACATATAATGGTGAAAAAATTGCTTCAAAAGAAGTTTACAATGACACAGTTATTGACGTATTCAACTGTGATGAAAAATACAGACTTACTGCTGAAAGCGGTGTAAAAGTAAGAGGTAACTCATCAGCAAACGATACGGTGCTTCCCTATCGTATCAAATTCAAGGAAAAGCAGAATATGCTTGGTCTTCACGACGGAAAGAAATACAAAAGCTGGGTACTGTTAAAATCAAACTGGAATCTTATTCCTGACTTTATGGCATTAAGTCTTGCTGAAGAAATATTTGATGGGAAATATTACAGCTCAGACTGCGCTTACGTCAACCTTTACATAAATGGTGAATTTGAAGGAATATATCTGCTCTGTGAGCATACTCAGGCAGCTGATGACAGGGTTGATGTTTATGAACCTAAAGAAGATGAAAAGCACACAGATATCGGTTATCTGATTGAACTTGACAACTATGCCGGAGAAGACCCGAACGAACCTTTCTTTGAGCTTGATTACAATGGTATGGAATATACCGATATGCTTGGTGAAACACGTAAGGTTGAGATGGACGGTTACACAATAAAAAGTGACACTTTCTCCGACGAGCAACGTAAATTTATTGAAAAGTATTACAAGGGTGTTTTCAAAATCTGCTATGAGGGTATTGAAAACAACAAACCTATGATGTTTGACAAGGATTATAACGTTGTTGATGCGGGAAGCAAATATATCAGTGCACAGCAGGCTATTGAAGCTGTTGTAGACACTGACTCTCTTGCAAATATGCTTATTCTTGAAGAGCTTGTACATAACTATGATGTTGGTGCGGGAAGCTTCTTTATGGCTGTTGATTTCAGCGAAACAAGCAAGTATAAGCGTTTGACATTCCTTGCTCCCTGGGATTTCAACTGGTCATATAATGACAGTGCAAGCGGTGCATATTACGCAAGCACCTTCCAGAAGCCTGTTCACGATATGGTTGAACGTTCAAACATCTGGTTGATTATGTTTATGAATGCGGACTGGTTCCAGGATATTGTCAAGGATAAGTGGGCTGAACTTCAGAAGGATGACAGTCTTATGAATGTTGTTTACGAGGTTTGTGATGTTGCCGAGTCACTTGAAGATGACCTTGGTGATGAAGATTGGAGAATCAATTCTGCGGGTGATATTGCAGAATTTGTTGCGGGTCGAATTGAATGGCTTGACACGGTATGGAAAAAATAATATAAAAATTACTGCCTTGCATTTCGGTGCAAGGCAGATTTTTTAGTCTTTGATTATAACAATCGGTATCGGCGGACAGTTTGGACGGTTGACAAATGGCATTTCGATTACGGTGTATTTGTTGCTGTCGAGGGTCGGGAGATATTCGAGGAGGGCGTCCTTTTCCTCGAAGCCTGTTTCTCTGCCGTAGTAGATGATGAGAGTCATTATTCCGCCGTGTTTAAGAAGCTTAAGTCCCTTTTCAATAGCTGGAATACTGGTTTCCTTACGGGTGAAGATGTTGTGGTCGCCTCTTGGAAGCCAGCCAAAATTGAAGGTTATACAGGAC
>CALATN010000213.1 GCA_937891895.1 uncultured Clostridia bacterium | reverse complement strand
CTGTGCTTTCTTGTAGCGGGACGCAGGATTGAACTGCGGACCTCATGATTATGAAAAGGGCGGAAGGCTTTCCTTCCTTTTCGTAATCATTCGTATAACAGACTGATATACAGATTTCTATTACAGTCCTTTCGGTTCCTTTCAGGCAAAATGTTATTCATTTTGTTATTCACATTATTTTCGGCAATTTCAGCCGCTTCAAAGTATTTTCCCTCAGCGGCGAGTGCCTCAATCTTTTTGAGTGCCGTCTGTTCAGCAAGGTCAGCCTTTCCTGCTGCCTTATAAACGGACATCGCTGAATCATAATCTCCGTCAGCGATATATTTTTCAGCCATTGCAACCATACATTCTGCCGCTCTTGCATCAGAATCGGAGTAACCGTCAAGTGCTGTAAAAGCATCAGCAGCCTCTGGATATTTACCTTCCATAAAAAGCTGTTCAGCCATTCCGTACTGACATTTTATCAAATAATCATAGCTTTCAATCGGGTAGTAGTTTTTTCTGCCAAGTTCCTCAAAAGCATCAGCAGCTTTCTGAAAATCACCGCTGTCAAAGAGCTTCTGTGCATTTGAATATTTTATTGCAGGAATAACCTTCTTAGGAATAATGAATGCCGATGCACCGATAGCCGCTGCACATACAACTGCAACAGAAATCTTTAACCAAGGCAGTTTCTTTTTTTCTTTGAATACAGTAACCGACGGAATATCAGACGGTTGTTCACACACTACAAATAAGCCGTCCTCCTCCTTGAATTTTTCGGAAAAATCAGATGATTCGGTTTTGGCTTCATTAGTATGTGCATCAATAGAGTTATCGTTGTTTTCAGTAAAATCATCCTGTATGATATTTTCCTCTGCAGTGTCCTGTACTTCGGCTTCATTTACAGGCTGATTTTCGGCAATAGCTTCGTCCTCCGCCTTTTCAGCAGAAGCTTCAACAACAGTTCCGCAGAATGAGCAGAATTTCGCACCTTCACGAAGCTCCTTACCACAGTTTGAGCAATACATTTGCTTTACCTCCTGATCAGAATAAACAATCATAATTCAGTTTACTCCAATATTGGTTAAAAGTCAAGTAATTTCTTAATAGTATCTCCGTTTCAATTGTGAAAAAATATTGACAAATACGTGGATATGAGTTATAATTATATATAATGCGTTCAGAATACGCTTTTGGCGTAAGGGGCATTTTGAATACGTTAAAAAAGCAATTAAAATATAAAGGTGGAATTACAAATGGGTATTTTTGACGGACTTTTCGGCAGCTACAGTAAAAGAGAGCTTGCCAAAATTGAACCAATAAAGAATAAGGTGCTCGGACTTGAAGATGAGTATGCAGCTATGTCTGAGGAAACACTCAAATCCCAGACAGGTATTCTCAAGGAACGTCTTGCAAAGGGCGAAACTTTGGAGGATATTCTCCCTGAAGCACTTGCTACAGTTCGTGAAGCTGCGTGGCGTGTTCTCGGAAAGAAGCCGTTCCCTGTGCAGATTATCGGTGCAATCGTTCTTAATCAGGGACGTATCGCTGAAATGAAAACAGGTGAAGGTAAAACTCTCGTTGCCTGCTGTGCATCCTACCTCTGTGCACTTGAAGGAAAAGGCGTTCACGTTGTAACAGTCAACGACTACCTCGCTAAGTTCCAGTCTGAGGAAATGGGTAAGGTATACCGTTACCTCGGTCTTACAATCGGTTGTATTACTCACGAGCTTTCTCCTGAGGAACGTCGTGAAGCATATAACTGTGATATCACTTATGCTACCAATAACGAGCTTGGCTTTGACTACCTCCGTGATAATATGGTTATCTATATGAAGGACAAGGTTCAGCGTGAGCATAACTTTGCAATTGTCGACGAAGTTGACTCCATCCTCATCGACGAAGCAAGAACTCCGCTTATTATCTCCGGCCGTGGAGACAAGTCCACAGAGCTTTACACGCAGGCTGACAAATTCGTAAGAGCATTGAAGCCTTATGTTGTAGTTGAAATGGATAATAAGGTTGATCAGGAAGAAGCAACCGAAAACTGCGACTATATTATCGACGAAAAGGCAAAAACAGCTACAATTACCCGTCAGGGCGTTAAGAAGGCTGAAAAGTTCTTTAATGTCGGCAACCTCTATGACGCTGATAATTCCACACTGCTTCACCATATCAATCAGGCTCTTAAGGCTCACGGTGTAATGAAGGTGGATACTGACTATATCGTCAAGGACGGCGAAGTAATCATTGTTGACGAATTTACAGGCCGTCTTATGGTAGGCCGTCGTTTCAATGACGGTCTGCATCAGGCTATCGAAGCTAAGGAAGGCGTTAAGGTTGCTCACGAATCCAAGACTCTCGCAAGCATCACTTTCCAGAACTACTTCCGTCTTTATAAAAAGCTGTCAGGTATGACAGGTACAGCTATGACAGAAGAAGAGGAATTCAAGGAAATCTATAAGCTCGACGTTATCGAAATTCCTCCTAACCGTCCTACAGTACGTATCGACCATCCTGACGTTGTGTTCAAGACAGAACACGGTAAGTTCCTCGCTGCAATCCGTCAGATTGAAGAGTGCCACGCTAAGGGTCAGCCTGTTCTCGTTGGTACAGTATCCGTTGAAAAGTCTGAAACACTTTCCAAGATGCTTTCCAAGAAGGGTATCAAGCATAACGTCCTCAACGCAAAGCAGCACGAAAGAGAAGCTGAAATCGTTGCACAGGCTGGTAAGTACGGCGCTGTAACGATCGCTACAAATATGGCGGGCCGTGGTACTGACATCATTCTCGGCGGTAACGCTGAGTTTATGGCTAAGGCTGAAATGAAGAAGAACGGTATGGAAGACTGGCTCATCAATGAGGCAATCAGCTATGCCGAAACAAATAACGAAGAAATTCTTGAGGCAAGAAAGACTTACCGTAAGCTTTATGATAAGTACAGCGAAGAAATCAAGGAAAAGGCTGAAAAGGTCAAGGAAGCAGGCGGTCTGTTCATTCTTGGTACAGAACGTCACGAATCCCGCCGTATCGACAACCAGCTCAGAGGTCGTGCAGGCCGTCAGGGTGACGTTGGTGAAAGCCGCTTCTTCCTTTCAATCGAAGACGACCTTATGCGTCTTTTCGGCGGCGACAGAATTACAGGTATGATGGAAGCGCTGAAGGTTGAAGAGGATATGCCAATTGAAGCAAAGATGCTTTCCAAGGTTATCGAATCTTCCCAGAAAAAGGTTGAAGGCAGAAACTTTGCTATCCGTAAGAACGTCCTCAATTACGACGACGTAATGTCTGCACAGCGTCAGATTATTTATGACCAGAGAGCAAAGGTACTCAACGGTGAGGATATTCACGAATATATCCTCAAGATGATTACCGATATGATTACAGATACTGTTGACCAGTACCTTATGGACGATAACATCAAGGATGACTGGAATATCGCAGGTCTTCGTGACAGATTCATGGGTCTGTTCACAGTAAATGAGGATTTCCGTTATACAAATGAAGAACTTGAAAATGTATATAAGAAGGATATTATTGACAAGCTCCTTGAAAGAGCTATGACCTTCTATAAGCAGAAGGAAGAAAGAGTTGGCTCCGAGGTTCTCCGTGAGCTTGAACGTGTAATTCTCCTGAAGGTTGTTGATATCAAATGGATGGCTCATATCGACGATATGGAAGAACTCAAGCGCGGTATCTCTCTCCGTTCCTACGGCCAGAAGAACCCTGTTGTTGAATACCGTTTCGAAGGCTTCGAAATGTTCGACGCTATGATTGAGTCTATCCGTGAGGAAACAATCCGACTCCTCTTTACAATCCAGGTTAACCCTAATTCTGATGCTCCTAAGCGTGAGCAGGTTATGAAGCCTGCAGAAGCGGGAAGCGACGCAGCTGTTGAACCACGTAAGGTGAAGGATAAGGTCGGCAGAAATGATCCATGCCCATGCGGCAGCGGCAAGAAGTACAAGAAGTGCTGTGGAATGGATTTGAAATAATCAAATAAAATACGAAAGGTTGGAAATTGCAATGGCAGAAATCAAAGCTTTTAAGGGAATGCGCTATACCGCAGAGGGCGGCGAACTCAATACACTGGTTTGTCCTCCTTATGATATCATCTCCGATGCTCAGAGAGAGCAGTATGTAAAGGAAAATCCTTACAACATCATTCGTCTTGAACTGCCAAAGGGCGGCGACGAGCGTTATGCTGAAGCAGGCGAAACACTCCAGAGCTGGCTCGACAAGCAGATTCTTGCTTGTGACGGTGAGGACAGCATCTACGTTTACGAGATGAAGTTTACCGCAAACGGCGAAAATAACTGCCTCAAGGGCTTTGTTTCCCTCGTTAAGCTCGTTGAATTCTCCGAGGGTATCGTTCTTCCACACGAAGAAACTCTCTCCAAGGCTAAGCAGGACAGATTCAACCTTATGAGCGAAACCTATTGCAATTTCAGCCAGATTTATTCTCTCTATATGGATGAGGATGGTTCCACATACAGCCTTATCGACGGCTGTTCACAGGGCGCACCTGATATGGAAGTCAAGGACCCTGACGGAACAATCCACAGAATGTGGTGCGTTTCCGATAAGGACGTAATCGCTAAGGTTACAGCTGCATTTGCAGATAAGAAACTCTATATCGCTGACGGCCATCACCGTTATGAAACAGCGCTCAACTTCCACAAGCACCTCTGCGCTGAGGGTAAGGCAACAGCAGGCGACCAGAGCGGTTATATCGCTATGATGCTTGTTAATATGGAAAATACAGGACTTGTTGTTTTCCCGACACACAGAATTGTACGCGACCTGCCTGAGTTCAATGCTGATAAGATTATCGAGGACTGCAAGGCATACTTCGATATCGCACAGGCTCCCGGCGAAGAACGTATGCAGGCTGCTCTCAATGAAGCGTATAAGAACGGCAAGAAGGCATTCGCTATGTATGCAGGCGCAGGTAAGTGCTACGTTATGACACTCAAGGATGAAGGCGCTGTAAAGAAGCTGCTCCCTGATATGTCCGATGCTTACTGCGGACTCGACGTTTCTGTTCTCCATAGCCTTGTACTCGAAAGAATTTTCGGTATCGACAAGGAAAATATGGCAAATCAGAAGAACCTGACTTATACACGTTCCCGTCAGGAAGCTCTCGAAGCTGTTGATATCGACGGCGCAGATTGCTCCTTTATCCTCAACCCAACAAAGGTTGTTGAAATCCGTGATGTTGCCCTCGCATCCGAAAAGATGCCTCAGAAGTCCACATACTTCTATCCAAAGCTCATCACAGGTCTTGTTATGAACAAGTTTATGGACAGATAAATATATTACTGCGGACAGAATAAATGTTACAAATTTATAAAAACCGAGGTATTTATTATGCTGGTACAAGAATGTAAAAAAGAACTGACAGAACGTATCCTTCCTTTCTGGAACAAACTCCGTGATGACGAAAACGGCGGTTTTTACGGCTTTATGGACAACGACCTTGTTGTTGACAAGAAGGCTGAAAAGGGCGTAATCCTCAATTCAAGAATCCTTTGGTTCTACGCTTCCTGCTACAGAACTCTCAAAGAGGAATATATGCTTGATAACGCTCGTCACGCTTACGAGTTCCTGAAAAAGTGCGTTGACCGTGAAAACGGCGGCGTTTACTGGATGATGACTTACGACGGCAAGCCTGCCGATACAATGAAGCATACATATAACCAGGCTTTTGCTATCTATGCACTTTCCGCTTATTATCTTGCTTCAAAGGATAATTCAGCACTTGAACTTGCTTTTGAGCTGTTCAATACAGTTGAGGAAAAGTGTACAGACGAAATTGCTTACCTTGAAGCACAGTCAATCGACTGGAAGCTCGTTCCTAACGATGCTCTCTCCGAAAACGGACTTATGGCTGATAAGACAATGAACACAGTTCTCCACCTTATCGAAGCGTATACAGTCCTCCTCGAAGCTTGCGAGGACAACAGAAGAAACAAGGTTGAGGAAAGACTTCGTTTCCTCCTTGATATCTCCGAAAAGAAGATTTTCAACAGCGAGGATAACTGCCTCAGAGTTTTCTTTGACAAGAATTTTTGGCTGTTGTAAATTTAAAGAACAAGGTGGTGGAAGTATGAATAGTTTATTGTTTGTTTTTAGTTTATTATTGATTATATTTTGTTCAATGTGCTTTTCTATAAGCTTATTAGTATATATGAAGAATAAAAAGAAAATGAATCTGTATCTTCTAGTATTAATATTGGTTTATTTAGCCGATCTTATTTTCTTGCACTATAATGATTTTTTTGAAGTTTCCAAAGCCTTTGAGATTCCTAATACATTTATTAGTTATCCAGTATTAAAAATTTTTATTTTCTCTTTAATGCTTATTATCTATTTATTGGTAATATTAGAAATATATAAGAAAAAAACAAAATTAAAATATTTTGTATAGTTGATATTTTATAGTCAACTTAAGGAGGAACAATTATGATCAGCGTTGGTATTTTCACCGGTTATTATCCCTATAAGATGGACGAGGTCATCCGTCGTATCAAGGCCTCCGACTTTAACTGCGTGCAGCTGGACGTGTCCTTCAAGGATTTCGATGCTGCCTATGAGCCCCTGACGGAGAAGAAGGCCCATGAGATCCGCGATGCCTTCCGTGACGCCAATCTCCCTGTCATCGCCGTGTCCGGCTACACCAATTTCATTCATCCTGATCCCGATATCCGCAAGCGCAATATCGACTATTTGAAGATGATGC
>CALATN010000212.1 GCA_937891895.1 uncultured Clostridia bacterium | reverse complement strand
CGGAATAAATATGCTTGCGGGACAAAACGGAATTGTTGCCGTTACACCTGAAAGCGTCGTAACAGCCAACCCGAATGTAATTGTCACAACCGTTAATTACGACGGCTACGACCTTAACGAAATCAAAACCCGTGCAGGCTGGGGCAGCATCAAGGCCGTGAAAAACGGTTCTATCCGTCAGGTAAGCAAAATCTCCACAACAGCCTCAATTGCTGACAATATCTACGAAATCGCAAAGGCTGTCTACCCCGAAATCTACAAGGACGAGCCTGCTGAAACATCAGCTTCTGCTTCACAAGCAGCACCCGCTGTTCAGACTTCATCTTCTCAAGAAGTACCTGCCGCATAAAAATATTTCCTGCTTTGCTTGGCAAGGCAGGATTTTTTTGCAAGGTTTTGCACTTCAAAAGGTACTTATCAAGTGAAAGGGGGTAACGCAGTGGAGGACGTGAAAATAATTGAACTTTTTCTCAAACGCTCCGAGGACGCTGTCAGACAGCTTCAAAGCAAGTACGGAACACTTGTGAAAAGCGTTGTAAATCGTGTGCTTGCAGATAAAGCCGACGCTGAGGAATGCGAAAGCGATACATATATGGCAGTGTGGCAGACTATTCCACCAAACCGACCGTCAAATCTCCGCGCATTCCTGCTTCGTATTGCACGTAATCAGGCGCTGAAAAAATATCATTTTCTCACGGCGGAGAAACGCTGTAAGGACGTTACTGTTTCACTTGAAGAAATCGGCGAGCTTGTTTCCGAGGAACAACACGTCTACAGCGACAGTGAATTGTCCGAACTCATCAACGGATTTCTTGCCAATTTAAATGAGGAAACAAGACGTATTTTCATTCTGCGGTACTGGTATTTCCACTCTGCACGGGAAATTGCCGACAGCTGCGGAATAACCGTCAGCAAAACCGAAACCGTACTCTGCCGCACACGGAAAAAGCTGAAAAAGTATCTTGGGGAGAAAGGAGTAAAACTATGACCGAATATGAACTTGAACGAATGATTTCTCTTGCGGATGACAGATATATCGAAGAAGCCTTTGAGCAGAAAATAAAGACTGCTAAAAAACTTCCTGCATTATTACCTTTTGCCGCAGCGGCGGCTGTTGTGTGCGGCCTGTTCTTTGCAGCACGTCAGCACGAAACGTCTGTCAATGATATGGTTGCTACCGAAGTTACGGATATTACAGCTGTCACCGAGTTGGATGAGTATAACGAGAACTTGAAGTATTGGAAATATTTTGACGGAGATAAGGATACAGCACTTCCGAGAGGAACGCTCCCTGACCTTATTTATTCAAAGGTTATTTTTCCAAATGACTACACCGAAGAACTTGTTGATTTTGATTTTGGATACAAACCAAGCGGTGCGGTTATTTATATGGACGAAAATGGTGTGCCGAATAATCTGACTTTTTCAATCAACGCAGGGAAAACAAAGGAAGGTTTCGAAAAAACTGCTTTATTTGGCATCAATAATGCGTATGAGATTACAGAAAAAGAGGAACACTTCACGCCTGAAATTCTGAACGGTGTTGAAATCTACGGATATGAAACCGAAGAAGATTTGTGTGCAGATTTCATTATGAATGAGCAGATGTACAGCATTGATTTTTCCAACATTGGCTACAAGGAAGCTGTTGAAATGATTGAAATGATTATCGAAAGTAATCTTTCTATTGATACGTTTGATATTTCAAAGGGAACAATTTCAAAACAATATGGTGAAAACCTGCAATACCAGAAATATTTTGACGGTGACAAATCAGAAGCGATTATACACCCTGAACATACCGACTATTACAGTGTTAATCTGCCTGACGAATATATAAAGGAAATCATAAATCTGAATTCTGACCGTGAGCCTTTAGAGTCATCGCTCCATTTTGACAGAGATGATAATATTATTTACTTTTCTACAAATCTTCCTAATATATACTTATCTACCTTCAACAACGTCTATTTGCAGGTATATCCGATATATGATGAACAACCGATTTTACCCGAAAGTGCAAGCCCCGAAATTATAAACGGAGTCGAGGTTTATGGCTATGAAGCAAATAACATTTTTGACTCAACAGCAGAAGAAAGAAGAACTGAATTCAAGGCTGATTTTGTTATCGGCAATTACGGCTATTCTCTGCTGTTTTTAGATGTCGGCTACAAAGAAGCCTACGAGATTACCGAAATGCTTATTGAGCGTAAGCTGACAATTGATGAATTCTATTCCGCAGAAGATTTCAAACGAAGCAATATGACACTTGGTCAGCTCTGGAATATTGAACCCTTCGGCAAATTTGTTCCAAGGAAAAGACAAATCGGCGATATGACCTTGATAGAAGGTGACACAAACGGACTTACCGACTATGTGGAAACAAAAGTTGATGATAAGATTGTCCGTAAAACACTGTATATGTGGTACAGCGATAAACTCGGTGAAAATACGGGAAAGGAAATCCTTTTTAAATTCAAAAGCTATAATTATGAATTTCGGTATTGCGATGCAGCTGATACACCCGTATATATTTTTGACCTTGTACGCAGTATGATGAAGAATTATGCCGCAGAGGACAAGCCCGCTGATGAGATAAACAGCTTTGATTTCCGTGTCGACTGCGGAAACTGCGTAATTGATATCAAGGCAACCTGCACGGAGGAAGAACTGTGGGAATGTCTTACATCAATAATGAGAGAGGCAACCAACCAAATGACCTCATCATATGTGCTGTATTTAGCATCTCCCGTTGAAGGCGAAATTTCCGTCCCCTATGGACACTTGCAAAGCAACTTCCATAAGGGTATCGACTTCAGAGCTGACGAGGGCACACCAGTTTATGCTGCTGCTTCGGGCACTGTAATTGTTCCCGTTGACGCTGACACAGGCGACGGCAAAAACGTTACTATAAACCATTACACCAACATAAACACGTTTTACGCACATCTCAGCAAGGTTGTTGTGAACGAGGGCGACGAGGTCAAACAGGGCGACATTATCGGATACGTGGGCTCAACAGGTGAGTCAACCGGACCGCACCTTCACTTTGAGCTTTGCATTGACGGAGAATACGTTGACCCGATTGATTATTTCAGTGATCAGGCAAAAGCCGATATTGCAATGCAAAACGAATTGGGAATGCACGAACTTCTTGAAAGTGAATTTTCCCAAATCCACCTCCCAAACCAGCCAACCCAAAACTAAAATCACACAAAACAAAACTCCAAAGGGAATTGCCTTCTCTTTGGAGTTATTTCATATAACCTTTCGCTGAACGTGAAGTTTCAAGTGAGATTTTAAAGTGTGCCACAGCGTAACACAACTCCACACTCCACTCTTCACATTCCACACTTAATAATTATCTTTCTCCATTTCCGCCTTCATATAGAAATGGTAAATCGGCGCAATCGCCTTGAAATCCGCCGCAATCTTCTCCGCCAGCTTGTCACTGAACATCAATGGAAAATCCTTGCTTTCACAGCTTACACCCATACTCTTGCGGTTGAGCCAGTCCTGCTTGTCCGCACTTTCCTCGGGATAACGGTTACGCTTGTACAGGTCGCCGTAAAGCGTGAAAACATCCTGATTCTTGTACGCTTTAAGTGCCGCCCTGAAGCTTTTATCGTCAGCAAGAATAAGCTTTCTCATTGACTCCAGCGTGTCTGTGCCCGCACAGTAAAATCCACAGCCGTAATCCATACCGC
The DNA here is from genome assembly GCA_937891895.1 of uncultured Clostridia bacterium. Classification (GTDB taxonomy): domain Bacteria; phylum Bacillota; class Clostridia; order Oscillospirales; family Ruminococcaceae; genus RGIG8773. The sequence goes on along the minus strand of CALATN010000212.1, from coordinate 3,017 downwards.
TCGGAGAAATGCTGAAATAGAATTCGGGAAGTGCCCTCTCCCCCTTCGGATGGCGGAAACTGTACCACACATAATCACGGAAGGTTGACTTGCCCCGTGCGTAACGTGCATCACGGTAAAGACGTGAAATTTTCTTCGGGTTGCACTCAAACTTATCGTCAATTTCAAGCATTGTTTCCGTCATAGCCGTCACAAACTCAGCAAACGGGTCGGCAATCAGTTTTTTGTAATCCTCTTTATGCTCGTTGTACCAAACACGGCTGTCATTGAGCATATTTTCCACGAGAAAGTCAAGGGATTGTGCAGAAAATGGCATATTTACCTCCAAAAATTCGGACTGCCCCATAAGACAGTCCGTTATTATTATTGAATTTATTACAGCGGCGCAGCGTGGATGATACCGTCCTCGCTGAGAGAAACTCTCGTGCGGACGTATTCCGCCTCAGCCTTGAACACCTGGTCGTTGATGATAATCTTTACACCTGGGTACATATATCCCTTGCATCCGATTGAAAGGAACTGCTTGTTGGAAAGAGATGTATCAATCTCATCAATTCGCTTCTCCAGCTTCTTGATGTCCATACCCATAACGATTTTCTGACGGCAAGCATTACCCAGCATAACCTCCTTGTCCTCAGGCAGGGAGTGAAGCTCCTTCTTCTTTTCGTTGAGGAAGTTGATAACAAGTGTAAGATCCTCAAGAGTTTTCTTCTGCTGGCTTATCTGCTTCAGCAAATCACTCTTTTCTTCGGAAAGCAATGCATTGTCACCAACAGTAAGAACTGTCGGAGTATAGTTCTTCGTACCGATATTTGAAAGCTCAACGCTTTCAAGACTTGTGTACGAACCACCCATAAGTCCGCCGTGAGTACCCTTAACAGTAAGGTTACCACAGTAAACATCGCAGATTACAAAGTTTGTAGAGGACAGCTCACCGTCGCAGCGGATGTTGGAATGTTCACAGAAATTGATTGAAACAGAGCCGTGCGCAACGATTTTGGAGTTAATGCAGCCCTTCTTGATAACGATATCGCCGTCACATTCAAGCGTAGCGCCGTTAACATTTCCCGAAACAATAATATTGCCCTTTGAAGCAATCTTGAAGCCTTCCATAACCTCGCCCTTGACAATAACGTCACCCACAAAGTTGATGTTGCCCACAGAAGCGTCAACATCACCCGCAATTGTTACAACTTGGTCAACAACAAAAGCACCGCCCTTGAAGTTGATGTTGCCGTCAGCTGTAGCAATAATCTGTGTTTCATCCTCGTTGAGCTCGGTATTTGTACCAACTGTGAAGGAAGCCTTCTTACCGGGAATCTGCTTCAGGGTCTGACCCTTTACGTCAGTACCGGGCTCACCCTCTGTAGGATGAGTAATGTCGGCAATGACATCTCCCGCCTTGACAATTCTGATAAGGCCGAGATTTTTATAATCAACAAATCCGTTTTCGTCTTCAACAGGAGCAATCTTAACCTGCTTTTCATAGTGATAGGTAATTGTTCCGTCAACACCGTTAATTGCAGGAGTCCACTCCGCAATAAGGGTGCGCTCATTGTAAAGACGGTTATCAGCAATACGTTTTATTTCATCAACATTAAGTCCGTAGCAGACCTTGTAATTTTTCAGTTCCTGCATAATTGCTTCAAAGGTAACTTCCTTGCCGCCATGCTCAGGCGGTTCGACAGTAATATATGCCTCGGAGCAATTTGAAGTAATAGTAACATAAACAACGCTGTCAACTGGTGGTACATAGTCATTCTTAAAAACAGGTTCAGCCATAATGTCCCTCCGTTCCTCAAAATATAGTCATACTTTCTTAAGTATATTATACAGTATTTCAGCTCTGATTACAATAGTTGTTTTTAAATTAACATATTTTTGTTAATAAGTTACAAATACTTTCATCATCTTGTATATAACAACTCCTTGTCCAAAACAAAACCGCTCCCGAACTCAATCGGAAGCGGTAATTTTTATGCTGTAACAATCTTGCTTGCGTCGTGGAGGTCGAGGTAATCAACAGCCCACTCACGCATCTTGTACTTGAGGATTTTGCCTGCCGCATTCATCGGGAAGCCCTCAACGAAAGCGATATATCTCGGTACCTTGTGCTTAGCAAGTCTTTCGAGAGCGTACTGCTTCATTTCCTCAACAGTAGCCTCCTCGCCAGGCTTGAGAACGATACAAGCCATGATTTCTTCGCCGTATCTCTTATCGGGAACGCCGATAACCTGCACGTCCTTAACCTTTGGATGCTCAAGATAAAATTCTTCAATCTCACGGGGATATAAATTCTCGCCGCCTCTGATAATCATATCCTTCAATCTGCCCGTTACCTTATAATAGCCGTCAGGTGTTCGGCAACATATATCTCCCGAATGAAGCCAGCCGTCTTTATCAATGGCATCCGCGGTAGCCTTTGGCATTTTGTAATAGCCCTTCATAATATTAAAGCCTCTTGCCACAAACTCGCCGTTTTCACCATCTGGAAGTTCTTCGCCCGTTTCGGGGTCGATGACACGCACTTCGGTAAACTCATAGTCACGGCCTACGGTGGTGCAACGCACTTCGAACGGGTCGTCCACACGGGTGTGGGTCATACCCGGCGATGCTTCGGTCAAACCATATACGCTGGTTACCTTCATGAACATCTTTTCTTCTACCTGGCGCATCAGTTCAATGGGGCAGAGCGCACCGGCCATGATGCCCACGCGGAGGCTGGACATATCGAACATGTCGAACATGGGGTGGTTCAGCTCGGCGATGAACATGGTGGGCACACCGTATACGGATGTACATCTTTCCTTGTGGATGGAGGCGAGTACTACCAACGGGTCGAACCGTTCGACCATGACTTGGGTACAGCCGTGGGTCAAGCAGTTCATGGTGGCCAATACCACGCCGAAGCAGTGGAAAAGGGGAACGCATACGCACAACTTGTCGTCGGCAGTGAACTTCATGTGTTCACCGGTAAGGAAACCGTTGTTGGCAATATTATAATGAGGAAGCATCAC
>CALATN010000211.1 GCA_937891895.1 uncultured Clostridia bacterium | reverse complement strand
CGTTAGCGGATTTCGGGACCTATGGCCCCGATATGGTTGATTTGTTTGTCAAGGGTATCGACAGCAACCAGAGCAGCTTGATTGCATCTGTAAGCGGTATGGCTGAAAATATCAAAGGTTCATTGAGCTTTAATGCTCCTATGCTTCCCCCTGCTTTTGCAGGGATAGGGTTAGGAGCAGGAGGATCAGCGACAGCATCGGCGCCGATAGTTATTAACATCAATAATTCATTCGACATATCAGGAGTGACAAATGTCAACGACCTTGATTTTGACGATTTATCAGGCAAAGCAACCGAGCAGATAGCTGATAAGCTTGAACAGCTTGGAATAGGTAATAACCGAGCCGTAGGAAGTCCAGGCTGGGTATAATAAATATTTTATGGAGGAAAAAACAATGGCAAAGAAAAACGTAAAAACAACAGAGGTAAACGAAGCAGGAACAAAGAAGATCAAGAGCATTGCAAACTGTACACCAAGAGAATTTGCGGAGCAGCTTGCAAAAATCACCGACATTCTGCAGCCGTATGCAGACAAATTGAAGGCTGCAGTTCCAAAGCTTGAAAACGGCGAAAGAAACCCTATGACTATAATCAACTACATCTGTGGTGATGATATTGACGGCACTATGAACCTTTGCGGTGCGTTACTGTTTATGAGTGGTGAGAAATTTGGAAATCTTGACCCTGAAACAGACGGCGACGGACTGATTATGCTTGCAGAGCTTGCAACTTCAAAACGCTTTGTTGATGTTATTACAACATCACTTAATATCAAATCTGTTTTTGACCTGGTATCTTCCAGAATGTCACCTAAAGAAAGTGAGTGATAGCCTATATTTGCAGTAATTTATAATTGTAAAACTAAAAATTATAGTGCGGTAAGGTGTGATTCAGCAAGAACGCTGCAGAAAAATCCTGCTTTTGAAATAATCGTCGTTGCTAAAAAAAATACATACCGACAGGCAGAAATCGCAGCACACGAAGCAAACATAGCAGGGAAGCCACCTATTGAGTACAATGTGAGGGTAAACAATGGGTAAAAGACCACAGAACGCAGAAGCGACACAGTTCAAAAAAGGTGAATCGAGTGAAACCGCCCGAAAGGGCGGTATAAACTCAGGAAAATCACGCAGAGAACGTGCAGACTTAAAGAAGCTTGCACAGGCATTTCTTGACGGTACGTATACAGACAAGAACGGAATCACGCTAACAGGAGCAGAATTATTTATAAAATCTATGGTTGATGCTCTTTGTGATCCGTCAGGGAAAAACTGGGGCAAAGCTATGGAGTTGCTTATTCAGCTTACCGGGGCAGACAAAAGTAAGGCTGAAATTGACCGAGAAAAAGCCGATACACAGCTTATAAAAGCGAAAATCAAGCAACTTGAAGCAAAATTCGAGCATACCGAAATTGAATTTGACAATTTCCTTGAAGCCTTGAACGCTACGGCGGCTGAGGATTGGGGAAATGACGAAAGCGAGGAATAAAATGAGATTAACAGCAATTTATAACGCTTTAAACGCTTACAGAAATGGACTTATAGCAGCGTGGGAGCAGAGAAACAACGAACTTGAACAGCTTGAATACAGGAAAGATGATTATGTTCCTAAAGCATATGAGGAAATGAATGCGAAAATAGATAATGAATTTAATTTCAAGCGCAACGTTCTCCGTCAGACTGCGCGTGAAGTTATTAACCCCATTATCGAAGCTTTTC
>CALATN010000210.1 GCA_937891895.1 uncultured Clostridia bacterium | reverse complement strand
CCGCAGGCGTGCTTCAAGCGCATCTAAAGGGTGAATTTCGCAACTATGTTGCGAAAGAGGGATTTTCTGCAAGAGAGAAAATCCCTAACAGTAGCGAAGCTACTGTTTACAGTGTGCGAAGCTACGCTGTATGGCGATAAAAGTAAATTATAAAAGGATTGATAAATATGAATTGCCCCGTATGCGGAAAGGAAATGGAAAAAGGCATTTTCGATGCTTATTGTTCAGGTACAAAATGCAATAAGCTGATATGGGTGCCCGATAGTTTTTTCAAAAAACACCTTACTATGTCAATGCATTTCAGCAAGACAATAAAAAAAGACGGCGGCGTAGTTAAACGTATGCACGAAAATGCTTTTGACTATGATAGACCTTCTTACTATTGTAAGGACTGTGGGAAGATTGTTATTGATGTGAAATAAAATATAGGGACGGGAAACCCGTCCCCTACAAAATGGAGGATAAATTATGAATTGCCCCGTATGCGGAAAGGAAATGGAAACAGGCTTCTGCCGTATGTATGACACAAGAGGCGGAAAGCTTGCGTGGTTGCCCTATGAGTTCTGTAAAAGAAGCACTCATTTTCTTCTGACAAAGGACAGAGTCAGAAAAAACGGCGGTGTGATAACCTCTGTAAGCAGTACCATTTTCGACAACGAGGAGCAGATTTCCTGGTGCTGTAAGGATTGCGGAAAGATTGTTATTGATGTGAGATAAATTTGAAAAGGAGTAAGAGATATGCCCGAAAGCTTTGAAAGGGGTGCGCTGACAGAGGCAGTTTACTACGTTTTGCTGTCGCTGTTTGAGGCAAACCACGGCTACGGAATTATGCAGCAGGTTGAAGAAATGTCAGGCGGCAGAGTAAAGCTTGGTGCAGGCACGCTGTACGGCGCGCTGAACAGCCTTGTTGCAAAGAAATGGATTAAGCTGCTGAACGAATACGGCGGCACGCGAAAGAAAGAATACATCATCACCGATACAGGCAGGGCGGCGGTGCTTGCTGAGGTTGAGCGGTTGAAGGAGCTTGCGGCGAATGGTGAGAAGGTTATAAGCAAGCTTAACGGAAAGGACAGCTGATATGGAGAAATACAGAAAATGCTTTGTGGATATGGAACAGGAGGAAAAGTGGCTGAATGAAATGGCTGACAAGGGGCTTGTGCTTGCAAGGGTTGCGGCTGACCTTTTCAGTAACAGATACTACTTTGAGCAGGGCGGCACGGCTTATACATACCGTGTTGATTTTGAACGTGACGATGACTATATAAATTTTGTGAAGGACACCTGTAATGCGGAATATCTTTTTACCGCAGGCGACAAGCTTTATTTCCGCAAGGCAAAGGAGCAGGGCAAGTTTGCGCCGCTTTATTCAGACTTGAAAAGCAAGTACATTGCAGAACAACAGGCGTTCTGGAGAAGCCTTGCGTTGTCACCTGCTTTTCTTATTGATATATTTTGGTTCGGACCCGATTTAATCAGTACTATAATAAAAAACGGACTTACTGCGGGCACGGCATTTTTGCTGGCTGTAGGACTTGTATATGCGGCAGTGTGGCTGTATTTTCTGTATAAGGCAATCAGGTGCCGAAGAACGCTTAACAAACTGAAAAAGGAAATGAAAAGCTGACAAGGAGGAAACACTATGGAATGCTACAAAAAACACTTTTTTGATATGGATAAAGAGGAGCAGTGGCTAAACGAAATGGCTGACAAGGGAATGGTGCTGACGAAAATCGGACACGGCATCTTCGTGCAGAAATACTATTTTGAAAAAAGCGATACGGCTTATACATACCGTGTGGATTACAGCCGTGACGGTGCTGTAATGGAGGAAATCACTGCGCCGTATGTAATGTTTGTGACAAGCTCTTGTGACGCTGAATATGTATGCTGGTCGGACGGTAAGGTCTACTTCCGCAGGGCAAATAAAAAGGGTGATTTTCCGAAGCTTTACTCCGACCCGAAAAGCAGATATGAGGCGGAGCAAAGACGTTTTGGCAGTTATGTAGGACTTATTTCACTATTTCTGATGAATGGTGTATTTTGTGGATGTTCTGTTGCAGAGTCAATTATGCAGGGCAGTATAAAGGTATCGGATATATTTTTTGCAATAAGTGCGACGCTCTGTGTTTTTTGTCTTGGGTATTTGATTTACAATTCTGTCAACTGTCACAAGAAAATGAAAGAGCTGAAACAGATGATGAAGGAATAAATTCTGACGGGTAACTTCGGTTGCCCGTTAATTATTTAATGCGGTAAAATAAATTTTTCTTCAGGGGTTGAAATTTGACAGAAAAATGGTTATAATAGAAGATGAATTTTGTTTTTTAAATGACATTTATATTCCGTTTTGTGCAAGATTACTGTTTTGGGGCAATGTGACAGATTTTGTTTTGTGCAAGTATCCAAAAGTAAAAACTTGATGCAACAAAACGGTCTTTTTTTTCCACTACTTATATGACAGGTCTTATGAAGGTAAGACAATGTGGTATGAATGTCATTTTCAAAACCGTATAAAAAGACAGAACGGTTAAGAGGTGATATTGCAAGATGAATACCGAATTCGCCCAGTGCGTGAAAAAAGCCAGGGCAGGCGACGCGGATGCGTTTGCGGAATTGTATTCTACTGTATACAAGGATTTGTACCGCATAGCTCTTGTAAACCTGAAAAATCAGCATGATGCTTCCGATGTGGTTAGTGACACGGTTCTGGAAGCCTTCTCTTCCATTAAAAAGCTAAAGGATGAAAAAGCGTTTAAAGCCTGGATAATCAAAATCCTTACTGTAAAGATAAAAAACAAGCAGAAGGAATATATAAAGACAAGAAATTACCAGGAAGAGCTTGAAAGTGTAGAACAAGAGAAAACCGACGAGATAAACTACGGCGGATTGGAATTGATGGAAGAGTTCAGGCGGCTGAACGAGGAAGAAAGACTTGTATTATCATTGAGCGTTGTTTCCGGCTATACAAGCGAAGAGATCGCCAAGGTGACGGGATTATCTGCAAATACCGTCCGCTCAAAGGCGGCGCGTGCTAAAATCAAGCTGAAACAAATGCTTATGGAACGCTGACGGAAAGGAGGTCGGGGTTTTGAAGTTTGAAGAAAGATTAACGGAACTTATGAACGAGGTGGATGTTCCCGATGAATTATCACCTCAGAATATTGCTCTTATGTTAAAGGAAAAGAGCTCACAGTCCAAGATGGAAGCGGAACACAGATATACAAAAGCCGCTCCGAGCATTTCTGCACAGCGCAGAAGCATTATAATGAGGACTGCCGTTGCTACCGCTGCTTGTGCCGTTTTTGCGGTCGGTATGTGGGCATACAACGAAAGTATGGCTTCTCAGGAGCAAATCGAAGCGCCTGTTGAATACGAAGCTGTTTCACCTGAGTCTTACGACGATTTCTACAATATCTATACCGGTATCACTCTTGAGCAGAACGGAACTGCTGATGATAATTCGGACAGAACTATTGATGAAACAGTTACACAGCCTGTTACGGAAAATGATGTTCCATTCGATTATATCGAATATAACGGTAAGAACATTTCCGAGTCTGATGTTGTAAAGAGCGACGAAAACTATATCTACTGTCTTAAGGACGGTATCCTGTACATCATCTCCAAGGAAACTATGGAAGTTGTATCGGAAATCGAAAGCGATGTTAATCCGCCTGTCGAAATCTATATTGAGGGCGACAAGGTTATTCTCGTATCTTCCGAAACGGAGGAAGTTCACGAATTTACTTCTGATATTGCCGAAAATTCTCAGAACGTGTCTGATGTTCCAGCAGACGACACAGCTACTACACAAGCGGCAGAAACAAATTCCGACGGACTTGGCGAGGCGGTTTCCGACAACAAGTCTTATACAGAGGGCAGTGCTGACGGGGAGTCTGCAATTCCCGCAGCAATGGTAAAAAAAAACGCGGTAGTTGATATCTACAGCGTTGCAAGCCCTGAAAATCCTGTACATATAGCTGCATACAAACAGAACGGCAGCTACACATCTTCTAAAATAATCGACGGTATGCTTTATATGGTTTCGGCTTATTCCGATTACCGTGTAAAGCCGCTGGACACGCAGGCCGACCTTGACAGTTTTGTGCCTGCTTATTATTTTAATGGGGAAAAATATCACGTCGAAGCGGCGGATATTATTGTTCCATCTTACGCAAACAGTACAGACTATACCGTTGTTTCCGCAATCAATGTGGGCAGCGATGATATAAACCCGACAGTGAAGGCTGTTCTGGGATCAAGTAAAAATGTTTATTGCTCCGCTGAAACGCTGTATATCGCAGGCGTTGGCAGAAAGGAAAAGGAATATACAATTATTTCCGCATTTGACCTTTCAGACAGCGGAATTTCTTATCGCTCAAGCGGCTCCGTTGAGGGTGCTGTCTTCGGGCGCAGTATGAATGAGTACGACGGAATGTTTCGTATTGCAACAAAAATCACCGACGAAACAGGTGTAACAACAATTTCGGTGTACGTCCTTGACAAGACGCTTACCGTTGTAAACGGCGCGGGAAAGCTTCTTCCTGAGGGTACGGCTTCCGCTGTACGCTTTGAAGAAAGCTACGCAAGGCTCATCGGCGAAAATAACGAGTCAGCAATGGTTATCGACCTTGACTCAACCCCGCCAACGTTGGTGCAATCCCTCCTCGGCAGCTCAGCTTACCTCTATGAATATTCCGAGAATATGCTCCTCGGCGTGGGAAAATCCGAGGACGGCGGACTTACGCTGACAATGTACAGCACGGAAAACGGACTTGCCATAAACGGAATTGTTTTCGGCAACAACGGCACAGAAATAAATTCCGCCGCACTTACCGACAGACGTGCAGTGCTGATTGACCGTGAAAACGGAATAATCGGCGTTCCCGCATACAGCCACAACGAATTCGGTACCCAGAACAGCTACTATGTTTTTGTGTACGACGAAACAGCAGGCTTTGTGCAAAAAGGCGTTATCGAGTATGTCGACGTGGATGACAGTATGATTTTCCTCCGCGGTTCAGTAAGCGGTGACACGCTGTACATAATGAGTATGGGCAGGGTAATTTCCGCACGGATAAGCGATATGAAAATTATTGATTATTACGAGTATTGATAAATAAGTAAAGCCGCTTTTGATATATGAGTCAGAAGCGGCTTTTATTATTCAATGTTTTTCACAGGCGAATAAATTATAATTTAGCGGTGAGAATGTGGAGACCTATTGAGGGAGACCCTTTTGAAAAAGGGTCAT
>CALATN010000209.1 GCA_937891895.1 uncultured Clostridia bacterium | reverse complement strand
GTCTTTGGAAAGGGGTCTGGGGAATAACCTTTCCTCAGAAAGGTTTTCCCCAGTAGTTTCCCACAATCCTCAATAAATTTACAGTTTACTTTATAAAAAAAGCCCTGCAAAGCTGACACTTTGCAGGGTTTCGTTGTTATAGGATTTATCTTTTTTCGCAAATCATTCTGATAGCTGTCTTTGTTTCTCCGTCGATATCCACGCTTGCAAATGCAGGGTAGCAAATCATATCTATGCCCACAGGCGCAAGGTAACCCCTTGCGATTGTGATAGATTTGACTGCCTGGTTTACTGCTCCTGCGCCTACTGCCTGAACTTCTACCTCGCCGTTTTCACGCATTACGCTTGCTATAGCTCCCGCAACGGAATTTGGAAAGGATCTTGCCGATACTTTAAGAACTTCCATTTTAAAACCCCCGTTTGCGTTAAGTTGTACTTGACAAAGTTAACACTTTAAACTAATAAAAGTATACTCCTATTGTTTTCTTTTTGCAATAGTTTTTTCACAATTTCGGTAATTTACCTAATAATTATCCTTTCAATTGTGTTACATTTGCCATTTTTAGTGTCAAATTCGATTATTACACCGTTAATAAAAGGCGGGTTATCTGACTCGACAAATTTCACAGGAGAATGAAAGCGCTGTTTTTCGATAGCAATTTCGCTTTTTACGCCCAGCACGGAAAGCTCAGGTCCGCACATTCCCACATCAGTAATATATGCGGTATGGTCGGAAAGTATGCATTCGTCGGCGGTCTGTACGTGAGTGTGGGTACCGAAAACGGCTGTAACCTTGCCCGCGAGATACTGACCCATTGCCTTTTTCTCGCTTGTTGCTTCGGCGTGGAAATCCACGATAATGTTAGGTGTGTCAATTTCACCGAGCAGGCGGTCGATTGTGGAAAAGGGGTTATCGAGGGCTTCCATATAGACCGTGCCCATAAGGTTTACAACTGCGATACGGGTGCTGCCCATATCGAGCACACAATAGCCGCGGCCAACGTTACCCTCGGGGAAGTTTGCGGGACGGATTAAAAATTCCTCGCTGTCAAACATATCGAGGATTTCCTTTCTGCGGTAGCAATGGTTGCCTGTGGTGATTACGTCTGCGCCGATTTGAAAGAGGTATTTTGCTGACTGGGGGGTAATTCCGTTGCCGTTTGCGCTGTTTTCGCCGTTGATTACGACAAGGTCTGCGCCGTAGAATTGTTTTAATGAGCGGAGTTTTGAGCCGACGAACTTACTGCCGATATCTCCGACAACGTCGCCGAGGAAAAGTAGTTTCATTTGGATTCTCCTTTGGGTTGTGGTTGGTTTGTTATGTCGTAAATGTGCCACTGGCACATTTACGAGAGGAATTTTATTTGTAATTACAACAAAGGGGAGGCGGTCTTGTTCGCCTCCCCTCGAAATGCTGTCGCATTTCTCACCCCGCTCTCCGTTTTGGGAGGATGGGGTGTTTCGACGTCTTCGGACGTCGATTTAGGGGCGCTGCCCCTAAAGACCCTGCCAAAGGGAACACTGTTCCCTTTGGAAACCCGTTGTTTTATTCTTCGTCAGAATTGTTTTCGTCTGTATCGTTATCCTCAGGTGCGTTTTCTTCGGAAACTTCTTCAGTATCAGCTTCTTCTGTTTCGGGAAGTTCATCTGTAACCTCAACAGTTTCTTCAGCTGCTTCTTCCTTCTTCTCGATTACGATTTCTTCAGAAGTGTTTTCTTCTTCAGGCTCTTCTTCAAGCTCGCCCTTCATGAGCTTCTCAAAGTTGATGCCGTCAATCTTTTCGTGCTTGAGGAGGTACTGTGCAACCTGGTGGAGCTGGTCAAGATGCTCCTTGAGGGTTGTAACTGTAAGTTCGTAGCACTCGTCGATAATTGTGCGTACTTCAGCGTCGATTTCCGCCTGAATCTTTTCGGAGTGGTCCTTGCTCTGGCCGTAGCTCATACCTACGAACGGCTCGTCATTGTCGCTGCCGTAAACGACAGGGCCAAGATTTTCGGAGAAGCCGTACTGAGTAACCATAGCCTTTGCAAGCTTTGTGGAACGCTGGAGGTCGCTGATTGCGCCTGCTGTGTATTCGCCGATAATAAGCTGTTCAGCAACACGTCCGCCCATGCAGACTGCGATTTCTTCCTTCAGCTTTCTCATTGTAACGTTAAGGAAGGAAGGCTCGTGCTCAGGAAGGTGGATTGTCATACCGCCTGCTGAACCTCTTGGGATAATTGTAACCTGGTGAACCTTATCCTGAGTTTCCATATAGTATGTTACAACGGCGTGGCCTGCTTCGTGGTACGCAACAATACGCTTCTGCTCGTCTGTAACAACGTGGCTCTTCTTTTCAGGACCTGCGATAACCTTAATTGTAGCTTCCTCGATGTCTTCCTTTGTGATAGCTTTGCGGTTCTTTCTTGCAGCAAGGAGGGCTGCTTCGTTGGCAAGGTTTTCAAGTTCTGCACCTGTAAAGCCAGCTGTGGACTGGGAAATAGTCTTGAGGCTTACGTCAGGAGCAAGCGGCTTGTTCTTTGTGTGTACCTTGAGGATTTCCTCTCTGCCCTTGATGTCAGGGTAGTTTACTGTAATCTGACGGTCGAAACGTCCCGGACGGAGAAGTGCCGGGTCGAGAATATCCTTACGGTTTGTAGCAGCCATAACGATGATGCCTTCGTTGCCCTCAAAGCCGTCCATTTCAACGAGAAGCTGGTTGAGGGTCTGTTCACGTTCATCGTGACCGCCGCCGAGACCTGCGCCACGGCGTCTGCCCACGGCGTCGATTTCGTCGATGAAGATGATTGCAGGAGAGTTTTTCTTGGCTGTTTCAAAGAGGTCACGTACACGGGATGCGCCGACACCTACGAACATTTCAACAAAGTCTGAACCGGAGATAGAGAAGAACGGAACGCCAGCTTCGCCTGCTACAGCCTTTGCAAGGAGGGTTTTACCTGTACCCGGAGGGCCCATCAGCAGAACGCCCTTAGGGATACGTGCACCCATCAGGGTGTATTTCTTAGGATTTTTCAGGAAGTCAACGATTTCTTCAAGCTCTTCCTTTTCTTCGTCAGCGCCTGCAACGTCATCGAAGGTGTGCTTCTTGCCTGAAGCGTTCTTTACGTTTGCCTTGCCGAAGTTGTTCATCTTGCTTCCGCCTCCTGCCTGACGCATCATAAAGAAGAACAGGAACAGCATAAAGCCGATTACGAGAAGTGAAGGGAGAACATTGAGAAGCCAGGAGGTATCCTGGATTTTGTAATATTCCTGAGCAAGAGGAGCATCAGGGTGGAGCTTGTTGTATTCCTTACGGTAGTTTTCCTCACCCATCTGGATTTCATTCAGGAACACGCTTACGTTAGGTACGGTGTATGCGATAGGCTTTTCCTGACCTTCAACAACCATTTCAAGCTCACCTGAGCCAAGGTCGAAGGTCATTTCGCTGACCTGATAGTTGTCGAAGTAATTCATAATTTCGGAGTAACTGTACTCCGCTTCTGTACGGGTAGACTGCTTCAGCAGAACAACCGCAAGAGAAATTGCCGAAACAAGGACAAGAACGTAAATCAGTAAGCCCTTGCCGCCGCTTTTTTTGTTCATCTTATCAATCCTTTCAATTATTGTCAGTATATATTATCTCTATTCTGAGGTAATTTTCTGTATTTTCGCAGGCCTTTACCCTATCGGCAATTCCTGCGTGTTCCGCCCATATAATTCCGTTTTTATCTTCCAGAACGGCGGAAATTTTTCTTTCCTCGGGGGGAAGCTTTTCCTGTAGAATTTTCCGCAAATCCTTTGTATGAACGGAATTTACAGGTTTTATGACATCGCTTCGGAGTCTGTTTCGCAAGACAACGTCACCTTGTATTGTATCATAATCTGCGTAGTAAATTGTGGAATTTTTATTAACAATATATTCTTCAGCCACGATTTCGCCTGATTGTACCGAGATTTTCACAATTCTGTCACCGTTGAAGGGATATTCTCCGTTCGGCACGGTTACAACAGTTTCGGGAATTTCTGCGTGCTGTTCCTCATAAACGCGCATTACACCCTTGTCAAACGCCGCAAAGAAGCCGTTTTCCAGCATTACTCTGCTTTTGCGGAGTAGAAGTGCGTCTTCGATTTCGCTGATTTTTTCTGCTGATACTTTAAGGTTATGCGATTTCAGCTGATTTATGATAACACGTTTTCTGATTGCGGGATGAAGAAGAAAAAGGCTTTCTTGGAATTTTCAAAAAAACATCTAATAAGCTTCAGGTAATGAAGGCGAAATATGCAAAAACGGAAACCAATATCAATCAGATTTGTAAAGTGTTGGAATCACATCAGATTCAGCTTTTGAAAGATGTTGCTATCCTGGATAAAATGTATGAGTTGAATCTCACATATTTTAAGGAATTATCAATGTATATCCTGGCTGGGAAGAAGAAACTTCAAGAAGTGCGTGCAACGCAATTACAAGAATTGGTTGATAATTGTAGATGGAGTTGGAAGCCAATGAATGGATGTTATGGTTAT
>CALATN010000208.1 GCA_937891895.1 uncultured Clostridia bacterium | reverse complement strand
ACCGAATGCGATTATAGCCTGACAATTTCCGTTGACGTAAAGTGTTCTTGCTTCCTCGACGTTATTCACGGTTGGGTTAGGGCAGGTTTTATTGTACACCACGCAATTGATTTTATTTGCTTCAAGTGCATTGGAAAGCTGTTTAAAGCCTTCCGTACCGCTTAAAAATTCATCGGTTACGAGAAGCACGGAGGTAACCTTCTTTTCCGACAGCACTTCGGGAATTTTTATCAGGCTGTCAAGACAAACAGGCTCTCTGTAGGGCATAAAAGGCATTGCAATGCGAAACGCACCTTGAAAAATTCTGCAATAAATTTTTTTGGCTATATTCATTCTCAAAGTCCTTTCGCACTAAGATTCTCAAGATTTGAACAGATAATCTCAAGTGCTTCATAAAAGCTTTCTCTTTGTTCATCGGTAAGACCTTTTCCTCCGTATTCAACAGCGGCAGCAGCTCTTGCGTTTATCTGTTCGGCAACCTTTTTCCCTTCATTTGTAAGTTTGAGCTGTGCTCTGTAATTAGCTCCCTCTTTAACAACAAGACCCTTTTTCTCCATCACAGTAATTGCACGGGACACATCAGCCTTATCTCTTGAACAAACCTCGCAAAGTTTTGCGGCGGTTATCCCATCAGGGTATTGATACATTGTTGTAAAATACACGGAATGTGGCCCTTTCAATCCGTATTCTCCCATTACATCGTTGGCAATTTTATGCCAGTAATGAGAAATTTCAGAAATAAAATAAGAAAATTTTTCAAAACGGTCAACCATATCTCTTCCTCCATTATGCAATACACTTCGTTGATAAATCAACTTTATTATACATTATCTTCGTTGATTTGTCAACAAAATAGACGGCAAGGACAAGCCTTGCCGTCTGAAAGTAATATTATTCTGTACGGAGAGCAACAACCGGGTCCTTCTTTGCTGCGCTTCTTGATGGGATAATACCCGAGATAAGTGTGAGAAGCACACTGATAAGGACAAGTATTGCTGCTGCGGGAACAGGAAGAACTGCTTTGAGGTTACTGATGTCAGTAAGCTTATACATAATGATATTGATCGGAATACAGAGGATATATGTTACCACAACGCCGAGAAGTCCTGATGTAAAGCCGACGATAACTGTTTCAGCATTGAACATTCCCGAAACGTTCTTCTTGGATGCACCAATTGCACGGAGGATACCGATTTCCTTTGTTCTTTCCTGAACGGAGATAAGTGTGATAACGCCGATCATAATAGAGGAAACTATGAGGGAAATTGCAACAAATGCGATGAGAACGTATGTGATAGCGTTGATGATTGTTGTGATGGAGGACATCATAATACCGAGATAGTCGGTATACTTGATTCGCTTCAGCTCTTCAACAGAGGAGTTGTACTCGTCGATTGCGTCAACAATTACATCCTTGTTTTCAAAGGAGGAAGCATAGATGTTGATTGTTGCAGGGTATTCCATATCAACATAGCCCATCTTCTTGAGGTTATCCTCATAAGTTGAGTCGGAGAACACCATAATTTCGTCATAGTAGAGGGCTGCCTGCTCATCGGTATAGGTTGGGATTGCCATATCGAGAGCACCTGCAAGCTGGTCAGGTGTCATTGTCATCATCTGAGCAGCAATCTCTGAAGCATACTGAACCTTGATCTGCTCGGTCATCATCTGTGCAAAGAACTCATTCATTTCTTCATCAGACATTGATGCGAAATATTCAGTAATTTCGTCGACGGAAACTCCTACCTGTGCGCCGAGAGCTTCGGAAAGTGTTGCCTCGATATCCTCACGGGTCATTGCGCCGAGAGTTGCGTCAATCTGCTGCTGTACAAATTCTGCTGTCGGAACAGAGCTGATTGCGACAAATGCTTCTGCCTTGCCGTTTGTATCGAGTCCTTCGAGGTATTCAACGAGAGCTGTTTTCTTATCAGCATCGGAAAGGCTGCCTGTTGTGGAATCGAAAGGCAGGCCTGTGATAACGTCTGTATCGGGTGATTCAATCTGTGCTTTGACAACGTCTGCTTCATCAGCCTTTTCGATAAGGTGCTTTGTAAGGTCGCTTGTGTATGCGATATAGCCTGTAAGCATTGCTGTATCTGTATCTTCCTTAGGACGCACGATACCTGCTACTTTCATTGTCATTGCATTGTCATAGAGGTAACGGAGACCTGCGTCTGTTTCACGCATATCTGTATAAAGTCCTGTTGCTTCATCGTAGTGATAGCAATCGGCGCTGAGGATTGTCTTGTATTCTGTGTTACAGATATCCTCATAGGACCATCTTGTTGTTCCGCGATCATCAAGCTCAACCTTGTCAATTGCAGCGGCAGCAAGGTCTTCGATTTCGCCTTCTGAAACAAGGCCGAGGGCATAGAGCACGATATCGTCAAGTTCGTTGTTCTTGTCAACAACAAGTACAACTTCGTCATAGCTGTTAGGCCAAGCGCCATACACAATTTCGTACTGGTCGAGAATAAGGTCGTTGATTGGTGCGCCGTTCTCACCCGGAAGCATTTCCTGCCAGAGCTTTACTCCGCCCATACCGCTCATAGAGGACATACTTGCCATATTTGCGTTGGACATTTCAACCATTGAGGACATATCCATACCAACATACTGGAACATAAGGTCGATAATGATTTCTTCAAGATTGGTATACATAATCTTTCCGTCTACGGTTTCAGTGTAAAGCTGGAGGTCAAGACCGTAGCCGTACTGGACACCGTTTACTGCTTCATTGAGCGGGTCGGTTTCGTCAGCAATTCTTGATGTAAGATATTCGCTGAATGCTTTGAGGTCATTTTCGCTGGTTTCGATATTGTTCATTGCATTGATCATATCGTAAAGAGCGGTTTTCTTGTATACAGCGTCGTTTTCGTGAGCTGTTTCCTCGGAATCGACGTTCATGAATGCTTCCATAAGAGCAGACATTTCAACTGTTGTTGCTTCGAGGGTGAGCGGGTAAGCGGAAAGGGTACTTTCCTGTACATCATTGATGTACGCTGTCATACCTGTTGAAATTGCGAGGATAAGTGCGATACCGATGATACCGATTGAGCCTGCAAATGAAGTAAGGATTGTTCTTCCCTTCTTGGTAAACAGGTTCTTCAGGGAAAGCATAAAGGACG
This sequence comes from uncultured Clostridia bacterium, assembly GCA_937891895.1. Lineage (GTDB taxonomy): Bacteria > Bacillota > Clostridia > Oscillospirales > Ruminococcaceae > RGIG8773. The sequence goes on along the minus strand of CALATN010000208.1, from coordinate 5,377 downwards.
TACCGAAAGACATTGAAGGCTTCTTTGTCTTCTTTGTGCCCTTGTCTGTTTCCTCAACATCTTTCTTTTCAGCAGCGATTTCTTCTTCGGTAAGCGGCATTGAGTCATCTGTTATAACACCGTCGAGCATTCTGATTATTCTTGAAGAATACTGCTCAGCAAGCTCAGGGTTATGGGTAACCATAACGATAAGTTTGTCCTTGGAAATATTCTTGAGGATTTCCATTACCTGCACGCTTGTTTCCGTATCAAGCGCACCTGTAGGCTCATCGGCAAGGATAATATCAGGGTTGTTTACGAGAGCACGGGCAATTGCAACACGCTGCATCTGACCGCCTGACATTTCGCTTGGCTTCTTCTTCAGCTGGTCACCGAGTCCGACATCTTCGAGAGCCTTTTTAGCCCGTTCACGACGTTCCGCTTTGGAAACACCTGAAAGTGTAAGTGCAAGCTCGACGTTCTGGAGCACGGACTGATGAGGGATAAGGTTATAGCTCTGGAACACGAAACCGATAGAGTGGTTTCTGTAAGCGTCCCAATCTCTGTCCTTGAATTTCTTTGTAGATGTACCGTTGATAACGAGGTCGCCTTCTGTATATCCGTCAAGTCCGCCAATGATATTAAGCATAGTTGTCTTACCGCAGCCTGATGGTCCGAGAATTGACACAAATTCAGATTTGCGGAATTGCAGATCTATCCCTTTCAGCGCATGAACCACACCATCTCCTGCGGGATAATCCTTCTTGATTTGCTTAAGTTCCAGCATTGTTATACTGCCTCCAAATTCAATATATAAAAGCGTTTGGTAACATTGTTAAGAAAATAACTTTCTAACCTACTAATTATACTCTCAAAGCCTTTTACTGTCAATAAAATAATTATTTTTTTCACGCAAATTTCACTCAATGACAAAAGTCCGCACCTGAAGGTACGGACTTTTGTGAAAAAGAAAGAAAGTAAAAAGAAAGGAGAATAACTTTTGGAGTTCGTTACAATCGTATTATAGCATATATTTTCTTACAAATCCAGCGTTTGATGTACAGATTATTTCCCACATAATCAAATCACAGCAATTCCGCAGAATAATCCTCATTTATACGCCAAAGCTGTTCTGCTCTTCCGCTGAAATTACTGTCAGAAGTTACAACGGCGCAGGTCATTCCCTGCTCTTGCGCGGCTGAAATCTCATCACTCAGGTCATTGTCAAAACTTGGTGTATAAACCATCATTGCCCTTGAACCGCTTGCAGAAAGCATTTCGTCAATTGGAATACGATTTTGCTTTTTTTTGCTGGCAAGCTGACGTTCAAAGCTGAAATCAGCAAGCCTTGTCTGGAGCATTGAAACATCGGCAGGTTCTGATATTGCAAAGGCTTCATATAATCCATTCAAACGGCAGTAAACCGTTGACTCAAAACCGCATTTCAGCAGCCCGAGAGCAGCACCAAGCATTCCTTCAACTGCCCTTTCATTTTCATATATGTTTCTCCCGCCGCAGCTATCAAGGACAATATTCTGCTTGATTGACTCAATTTCATCATCAAGCCTTATCATATATTTATCACGCTTTGAGGACAGCTTCCAGTTGATACGTCGTACAGGGTCTCCCTCCACATACTCCCTATGAGTGTAACCTGGCATACCTGAAAAGCCTGTTACACTTTCACTTTCGGTTGTTTCTTCACTATCATCGGCAAAGCGTGCTGCTTCTGTTGCCGAACGAAGAAGGGGCGAGTCTCCCTGAATATCGGGAATATCAGGAAATACACTTACCTCATTTACTGCCTCAAGACAGGAAATCCGAAACTTGAAAAAGCCTATGAAATCGTGCATAAATATTTTTTCAGCACCCAGAATATAGCGTCCCCATACCTTAGCCTTGTATTTTATTTCAATGACACTTTCACTTCTCGGCGATACGCTTACAACATAATTTTCACATACATTTTCAGGAACAAGACCTCCCTGATTGCTGATTCTCACCTTTACCGCAGGTACAGGAAAAATACTTTTGTTGCGTACAACAATTCTCAGAGTGGCAGATTCACCTTTATAAAGCATCGTTCTGTCAACATCTGATATTACTGTAACTCTTTTACCCTTTGTAAGAAAAAATGTTATTCCGAGAGAGAATAATGGTGCACATATAAGCATATAGGCAAACGTCCAGCCAATCTGTGCAGAAAGACAGAGTGCAAAAGCCACAGCAACTGAGATTGCTATCAGATACATCAGAATATAAAAAAATTTCTTCATATAAAAATCCTTTATTCTGTCGGCACTGTAACCTTCTCGAGTATTTTCTCAAAGGCTTTTTCAGCGGTTTCATACATTGATTTGCCCTTTGGCGAGAGCATTATTCTGTGGGCAAGTGTGCAGACACAGCAATCCTTTACATCCTGCGGGGTGATGAAGTCACGTCCGTCCATAAATGCCCACGCCTTTGCAGCTTTGTAAAGTGCAATGCTTCCTCGTGGGCTTACACCAAGCTTGATGCCCTCGTCATTTCGTGTTGCAGTTACGATATCGATAATGTAATTCTTTACCTTTCCTTCAGCACGAACCTGCTTGACCTGTTCCTGCAAATCAACGATATCGTCAATTTTCAGCACGGGCGAAATTTTTGACACGGGATTTTCAAACTCGTTTCTGTCAAGAATTGCCGCAATGTCAACCTTATCACCTGATGAAAAATCAAGATTATCGGGTGAAACTCCGAAGCGCATTGCAACAATTTTCGTGTCACCCTTTGAAAGAGTAAGCTTTGTGTGCTTGTTGTGCGAAAGACCTTCGATTCTTTCTATTTCCATACCCATCATCGCAAACACAGGCTGACTGTTTCCTGCACCGAAGGGCTCAAGCATATTTATCTCGTCAAGAAGTGATACATTGACGTATCTGGGACTTATTCTGCAATCAATCCTCATCTGAGGACAGGGCATTTCTATTCCTTTTGCATATTCGTTTATTCTTCTGCGGAATTCGGGGATTTTATCTGTTTCAATTTCAAAGCCTGCCGCAAGTGTGTGACCGCCGAAATGGTCAAGGCAGTCCGAAACTGCTGAAAGAGATTCAAAGAGCGAAAATCCCTCAATGCTTCTTCCTGAGCCTTTGCCGATACCGTCTTTTGTGCCGATAACAAGGCACGGTCTTGAATATTTTTCCGTAAGCCTTGCCGCAACAATTCCGATAACACCGCTGTGCCAGTCCTCACCGTCTATAACAAGAACTCTGTCATAAACCATATTCCCTGCTTTTTCTATTTTATCCTCAGCCTCAGCGATTATTTTCATCTCTGTCTGCTGTCGTAAAACATTTGCCTGATTCACTTCGTCTGCCAGCATTCTTGCTTCTTCGTCACTCTCGGAAAGCAGAAGCTGAATTGCCCTTTCAGCACTTCCCATTCTGCCTGCAGCATTGATTCTGGGAACGATTGTAAAAGCAATATTTGAAGAGGTCATATCCTGATGTGCCATACCTGTAACGTCTCTTAAAGCACAGATACCCGGACGGAGTGAAGAATTGAGTTTTTCAATTCCGCACTTTACAAAGGCTCTGTTTTCACTCCTCAGAGGTACAACGTCACCGATAGTACCGATTGAAACCAGGTCAGCATATTCATTTATAATTTCTTCATCACAGTCAGAAAGTGCCTCAATAAGCTTGAAAGCAACCCCTACACCTGCCCATTCATTGAAAACACCGCAGTAGTCCTCCCTGTAAGGGTCAACAACTGCCACTGCATCAGGAAGCGTGTCACCGGGACGGTGGTGGTCAGTAACCACAAGGTCCATACCGAGAGCCTTGATTTTTTCTGCTTCAAGAATTGCACTGATACCGTTGTCAACGGTGATAATAAGATTTACGTCACGTTCCTTGATTTTGCGGACTGCATCAAGGTTCATACCGTAGCCCTCTGTCAATCTGTCGGGGATATAATACTGAACGTCTGCTCCCCTCTGACTCAGGTAAAGATAAAGAAGTGCCGTTGAGCTTACACCGTCTGCATCGTAGTCACCGTAAACCATAATACGTTCACAGTTTTCGATTGCCTTATTTATACGTGCAACCGCCTTGTCCATATCGGGAAGCTCATAGGGGTCAACGACAAAGGCGTTTTCATCACTGAGAAACGCTTCAAGCTCTTCTTCGTCTTCAAAATTTTTGCTTGCCAACAAAACCGCCGCGAAAGGACTAAGCTCGTACCTTTCGGCGATTTCCGCAGCATATTCTTTATCAAATTTTGAAAATACCCATTTCTTGCGGCTCATCTTTTTTCTCCGTTAAACTGAATAAATTAAATAATAATATATAATAACATAAATTTCCGTTATCTGCAACTCTTAGACCTGAAATAATTTATAAGAATCAGCACTAATGCCGCAAATCCCAGATATCCGAAAACAGGATAAATAAATCCGATAAGGTCTGAAAAGCCTGCGAGGCTGAGGAAAAAGCAGAGGACACAGGAAATTATAACTACAAGAACTCTCTTTTCACTCGCTTTTTCGCTTTTTGTGCTTATGAAATTTTCAAATGCAACAGTACAGGATACAGATGTCCCCAGCATTCCGCCGAAAAGCAGAAAAGCATAAATGTATCCGAGAACGGGACTCAATTTTTCTGCCACATAAAGCATAGGAAGCTCACTTTCTCCGCTTTTGGAAAAGGTGCTGATTGAAAGAAGAATACCAAGTGCAATCACAAGAAGCATTGCGCCGCCCAGAGTAACTCCTGAATATACAGTACTTTTCTTCTTTACGGATTTGCCGAGAAGCGTGAGAATACCGATTGACCCGAAAATATTATATGACACAAATGTAAGGGTGCTCACAACGCAGAACATCTCTCCTCAGATGAACCTGACCCTGGAATTCAGGAGATATGGTGGTAACGGAATACTCAAGAGAGAGGATACCGCCAACAAGACATTCGTGGCAGCCACTAACTATCTGGGCAAGAAGTACATGATGCATGCCGGTTATATCTACAACAGTATCAGGAGGAGCGAAAACGGAGGTATAATTGACGAGTCATGGATACGCGACACACTTGTCGATGCCCGTGAAATCGATGTATATCTGCGTGACGCAAGCAACCAGATCAAGAAGAACACAGTCTTCCTCGACCAGACATACAGGATTCCTTTCACATTCATAAACGACATGAAGGAAAGGAAGGAACTCCAGAGAGAGGAATTCGTACGCGACAGCATCATGGCAAGCGGAGACTCTACAGCCATCGCGGCATATGCTGCAGCTGAGGCGGCTAAGCTGGCTGAACAGGCAAACAGCCCGGCTGACACCACCGGCCTCGACACCGATATCACCACCGCATTCATCGGACACAGCAGCGAATACTCCGTCTTCAGCAAGACC
>CALATN010000207.1 GCA_937891895.1 uncultured Clostridia bacterium | reverse complement strand
AAGCTTACTTTTCTACCATAAGAATGGGGTAGCCGTTGTCGTAAGGCTTCACGATGTCGGGATGAGTGTCAGCGTGGGCAAAAATCTTTTCCGCAAGCCCGTCACGGTCAAGTTCCTCAACAAGCTCTTTAAGCGGCTTGTTGTACATAGTGGGGCAGATTGATGCCATTGAAATCACACGCTTGCCGCCAAGCCCCATTACCCTGTAAGGCCATATGCGGCAGTCAAAAGGCTTGTCGTCACCAAGCCTGCATCCTGTTTTATGGTCAAGCATAGGGCAGTAGTAAAGCTCATCCTCGGCCTCATCCATACGGAAAATCCAGCCGTTGCCCTTCTGCACAAAGCTTACCTCAGGAAATTTTTCCTCCACCAGTGTCCTGAGTCTTTCGTCAAGGACAGGAGTTTCCCATATATCGTACTTGTCAAAAATACAGCAGATTTTACAGCTTGCGCAGTCACTGCCTGTAAGAATATTTTTCAGCATATAATCAACCTTTCACGTATAATTTAAGCCGTACCGCAGAAAATATCCAAAAAGAAAGAAGGTTTAATATGGGTATTTCAAAGCAACAGTACGACAGTATGGTTAAAAAAATGTCGCCGAATTCAAAAAGCCGTACTGACACTCTCAAGGCTTTTATTATCGGCGGTGTAATCTGTACCATTGGTCAGGGACTTCTGGATTTGTACAGCAATTTTGGCTTTGACGAGAAAACAGCGGCGGCGTGGACATCGGTAACGCTGGTTTTTCTCAGTGCACTTCTGACAGGACTCGGTCTGTATGAAAAAATCGCAAAGCACGCAGGTGCAGGGACTCTTGTGCCCATAACAGGTTTTGCAAATGCCGTCGCTTCGCCTGCACTTGAATTTAAGGCAGAGGGCTTTGTTCTTGGCGTCGGGGCAAAGGTTTTTGCCATTGCAGGCCCCGTAATCCTCTACGGCACAGCCGCATCGGCAGTTTACGGGGTTATCTATTATTTCCTTTCGAGGTAACCTTATTCATCGTCAAAACAGGTTATTCCCACAACCGTAACATTGTCGCGGCTTCCGTTGTCAAGAGCAAGGGTAACCATATCCGCAAGACGCTTCGGAAGCTTTTTCGGCTGGGCAAGAATACTTTCAAAATCGCCGTTTGTAAGCTTGTCGGAAAGACCGTCCGTGCAAAGGATTACAATATCGCCGTGAACAAGACCGCCTTCAATTTCGGCAATCTGCGGCTTAGGGTCTTCCGCAAGGCTTCCGAGAACGGGAAATATCATATTCTTCTGGGAATGGTTGTATTTTTGCTCATTGGTAATCTGTCCCTGCTCGTAAAGCATCTGGACAAGTGACTGGTCACGGGAAAGCTGTTTGATTTTGCCTCCGCGGTAGAGGTACAGACGTGAATCGCCTACGTTTATCATCAGCGTTCTTCCATCCTCCTCCACAACAAGCGCGCAAAGGGTAGTCTGCATATTTTCGGACTTGTGGAGAATACCGTGACGCTGGAGGGAACGGTGTATGGACATAATTTTCTTTTGGTAATCAATTTTCTGCGACGGCTTCACATCGGAAAGCAGCTGGAGAGCAAGTCTTGACGCAACCTCTCCCGAAGCTTCTCCTCCCACACCGTCAGCAACAGCAGCAACCATAGGTGCTCTTGCGTTTGTTTCAAGCTCTGCCGAGGACATTACAAGTCGGTTCAGCAGAAATGAGTCTTCGTTATGGTCACGGACTCTGCCTGTATCAGTTATTCCACAGCAATAAAACACCACGGTCACTCCTTTCGTATTGTATAATTGTACATTATATACCAAAACGGATTTTTTTTCAAGATGTATAGTATACAATTCAGTTAATTATTTGTTAAGGGAAAGCTGAAAATTCATTGCTTATCTTAAAAAGCGTCTGACAAACTGCCAGACGCTTTTCGTTAAGTTTTTCTTATCAGCTGGAGTATTACGAGAATTGCCGTAAATACAAAGTTGTACATCATAAGCATTGAAACTGAAAGCTCCTGCACGCAGCCTGTAACGACCATTACCAGCGAAATCAGGATGCCCAGCAGCATTGAAACCGCCTGAAGCGTTATACCGATATTGATAGTTGTTTTCATATATCGACAGCTGAGTATAAGTGAGGCAAGTGCCGCAAATCTTCCCGAGCAGGCAAGAGTTGATTTTTGCTTCATCTGATATGCTGTAACCTCAGCAAACTGCTCGTGAACACGGAACTGAATAAGCTTCAGATATTCAGGGGAAATCTCAAACAGCTCCGAAAGCCTGTTGATTGTAACAAGGGAGTCTACAGAACGAATCATAAGGTAAATGCCGTTCTTCTGAAGCTCCTGAAGGGACTGACGAACTTCCATTGTTGGATTGATTTCCACAAGGAACATTGCCGAAAGCTCGCCTGAAATAGAAAGGTAAACCGCACATCTTCCGTTTTCGGTGTATTCCTTTTCCTTGCTCAGCGGAGGCATACCCTCAATGCTGTGGTTTACCATAAGCTCACGGTTGCCCAGCAGTACACGCTTGTTGTTTATCCATCCGCAAAGACCCATTGAATCCTCGTAGATGTAGCTTTCAACAGGGTTGAGCAGTTCAGTCTTGCCGGCAATGATATCATAGAACATATTGCGGAGAATACTTCCCGCCTGACTCGCAAGGCTTGCCGCCTCGACGATTGCCTCGTCAATTCGTGTATCGGAGAAAACCTTGATTGCCGCAAGCTTTACGCTTCCCTGAGGGAATAGCTGACCTGCGTCGATAAGGATACTGTTTGTTTCAGCAAATTCTTCAATGCTGTCAAAGCCCATAACAACGCCCTGCACCTCAGCATTTTTCTTCGAAGCACGAAGCATCGGCAGGTTGACAACAAGCATCATCGAGAAGCCTGCACAGATTGTTGTAACAGCGGTGAAAACGGAAATGCCGATGTAAACCGAGGATGAGCCGTGGCTGGAATGACCGAGGATACCTGCAATTATTCCGAGCACCACAGCCGCCGCAAGCACTGCAGGAGTAAACATCTGACAGAAACGGTCAGTTGTATCGCTTGCATATGAAGTTTTGAGGAATTCGGAAAGGAATTCCGTTTTTCTCATTGAAGCAAGGTTAGGGAAGTCATTAAGGGCACCCCTTGTGAAGCTCTGTGCGGTTTCCTCGTTTTCAACGTGGAATACAGCGTATTTTTCCGAGCTTCCCGAAACAAACTTGAAGCTTCTTTGAGTACGTTTTACAATACAAAGCTTGCCAATAGTGTTGAAAAGCAGTGAAGCGATTGCAACAGGTACATAAATGTGGACAAAGCTGCCCTTGATAAGGTTGCCGTTGGCAAGCATAATCATTGACGAAGCAATTGAAGCAACAATTGAAACCGCACATAAGCTGTCGCAGTCAGCCTTGAAGGAAAGGAGCTTTGACAGACCGCAGGAAATAACCGTATAGCTTGAAAATGCCGCAAGCAGACCGATAATTGCATTCACAAAAAGGAAAGTGTTTGTCTGGGAGCGTTTGTTCAGCAGCTCCATAATCGGCATACCCTGATTATCGTTTGCAACCGCAATATAGAAGCTTACCGCAAAGCATATTGCCAGCACGAAAAGGCGGAGCATAAGGCTTCCCTTGAGCTGAGCAATATCGTGAGCAATTGAAGGTGCGTCGTTGAAGTCCTCAAAATCGTCGATAACAACTTCCTGAGCCGCTGCCTCAGCTTCATCCTCAGAAATGTCCTCCTCGTCGCCCACAAGGACGAAATCCTTGATTTTCTTGTTGCGGCGTTCCTTGAGTTCATCTATCTTTGCCTGCTCGCTGTTTTCCTCATTGACAGGAAGTTGAGCAGTATCGTGTATAATCTTATCATCAAGATTAAGGTCAATATCGGAAATGGACTTTCTTTCAATCGGTGAAATATGCTGAGTTCGTGTAACACGCTCACGCTTAGCTTTCAGCATTCCGTCAAGCAGCTCAGTGTTGCCCGAAATGCCGCCCTCGTCCTTTTCCTCCGCCTTAGGAATGAGCTTTGTAAAGAAATCGGTAAAATTCCTGTGCTGGGTATTTTCGTTTCTTGCAGGCTTTTTCTTTTCTGCGGAATATTCATTGAGAATGTCGTCGAGATCCTGCTTTTCACGCTGTTCAACCGTTTCTTCAATTGAAGCAAACTTTTCAAACGGGTCAGCCTGAGCAGGCTTTTTGCTGCCTGAAATGCTCTGGATAGGCGGTTCGTCAAGTTTGACAGCAACCGCAGGCTCTCTGTCATTTCTGCTTCCGCGGATAGTAACGAGAGGGGATTTCTTTTCCTCCTCCGTCTTTTCCTCACGGATAACCTCCTGATTGCCGCCCTGCTCCATTTTCTGAGAGAAGGAGCGAGCAGGCTTTTCGGTTGGCGGAACAGGAACATCCTTTTCACGTTCCTTTACAGCGGTTACCGCTGACTCAAACCTTGCATATTTTTCCTCAAAGCTGTCTGAGTGCTCCGAAGCATCAGGAGCAACAGGTTCACTAAGCTTGAAAGCTGCAACGGGTGCTGTCTGAATAGGAGCCGTTTCAGCTTCTTTATGTATAACAGGTGCAGACGGCTTGTCATAACCGCCTAAAATTGCGTCAATGTCAATATCGGAGCTTCCGCCGCCGGTGGTTGTTCCCGAATATTCGCTGAGAATATCGTCTACCGAGTATTTTCCGTCAGCCAAGATTCAGCTCTCCCTTCATTTATTTTACAGCCTTATTGGTATTGCGCTGTCTTACAGTTTCGTACATAAAAATTCCCGCCGCAACGGATGCGTTAAGGGAAGTGATTTTACCGTACATAGGCAGTTTCAGCAGAAAATCGCACTTTTCACGGACAAGTCTGCCCATACCGAAGCCTTCCGAACCGATTACCAGTCCCACACTTCCAGTCATATCGGAATTTGTGTAATCCTCACCGCTTGCGTCCGTGCCGTAAATCCACACGCCGTTTTCCTTCAGCTGGTCAAGCGCCGCAGGAATATTTGCAACCCTTGCCACAGGAAGCCAGCTTGCCGCACCTGCTGATGTCTTGTAAACCGTGCTGTTCAGCGCCGCACTTCTTCTTTTCGGAATGATAATTCCGTCAGCACCCGCAGACTCAGCGGTACGGATTATCGCACCGAGATTGTGGGGGTCTTCGATTTCGTCACAGATTATGATAAATGGCTTAGTGCCCTTTTTCCTTGATACCTCGAGAATGTCCTCAACCGTAACGTATTCTGCACAAGCGCCGCTTGCGATTACGCCCTGATGAGAAGCGCCCTCTGCCATATCGGAAAGCTTTGTTTCAGAAACCTGTTTTACGACAATTCCCTGTTCCTTAGCCATTCTTGCAATCAGACCAAGGCTTCCGCCCTCGCCGTTCATAAAAATTGTATTCAACGGACGCCCTGCTTTAAGTGCCTCAATTACGGGGTTTCTACCCACAATCAGACCTGCGCCGCCCTCGTCATCTTCTTCAATTCTTTCGGCACATTCAGCTTCCCTTCTGCGATAGCCTTCGTTTCTGCCGTAGCCTGTGTCCTTACGCGGTCTGTCATTTCTGCCGCCCTTATGCTGTTTTTTATCGTAATATGCCATAACAGCCTCCGTAAATGCTCAAAATTATTCACATTAAATTATAACACATTCCGCCATAAAACACAACAGCTTTACAGAATTTTTTCGCATATTTTTGCTTACAGCAGCATTACAAGCAGTACCGCAAGCCCGATAAGCACAGCAAGCAGTCCGATAAGCAGCTTGTTTCCCGATGAAACGCACGTCCTTTTCACAGGTACAATCCGTCCGAGATATTCTCTTGCCTCCTCGGTAATTTTTTCCGCAGGCAGGGCGCTTTTGTCTGCTTTGACGTAAAGCACCGCTTTTTCGAAGTATTCGTGTTCCGTGCTTGTTATTTCAACAATTCTCTTGTTTACACCCTTTATCACATCAATCCGCCTCTCTTTTTTACAAACTTAAAGGTTTAATGTCACACTTTCCACAGGTTTTCAACACTCGTTCAAAGGCTGTTTTGCGTTTATTATGGACTTCTTTTCAATTTTTTATACTGTTTGTAATGAAAAACGGTGGAAAACTGTGTTGAAAAGTTAAACATTTTTCGAAAAGTGTTGAAAACTCGGTGGAAAAAGTGTAAAACCTCGTATTTCCGACAGGGTAAAGTTAATAAAGGGTGTTGAAAAGAGATTTACAGGAAGTATTATACATAATTTGCGACAAAATATTCATATTAAATGTGGAAAATTATAATTTAGCGGGGATTGTGGGAACCCACTGGGGAAAACCTTTCTGAGGA
>CALATN010000206.1 GCA_937891895.1 uncultured Clostridia bacterium | reverse complement strand
ATCCGTGAGATTTCCTACATCCGTGACGAAACAGACATCAACGGTCTGAAGCTTGCGATTGACATCAAGCGTGGTGTTGACCCTGACAAGCTGATGAAGAAGCTGTTCAAGATGACTCCGCTTCAGGATAATTACTCCTGCAACTTCAATATTCTCATAAGCGGTTCACCTAAGGTTATGGGTGTTTATGAAATTCTTGATGAATGGATTGCGTTCCGCAGAGAGTGTATCAAGAGAAGAACATATCACGAGCTTACCAAGAAAAAAGAAAAGCTGCACCTGTTGAAGGGCTTGCAGAAAATTCTGCTTGACATTGACAAGGCTATCAGAATTGTACGTGAAACTGAGGAAGAAGTTGAGGTTGTACCAAACCTTATGATTGGCTTCGGTATTGACGAGATTCAGGCTGAATACGTTGCTGAAATCAAGCTCCGTCATCTCAACAAGGAGTACATTCTCAAGCGTACTGCTGACATTGAGGGACTTGAAAAGGATATTGCCGAGATGGAGGGCATCCTCAAGGACGACAAGAAAATCAAGAACATTATTGTTGAGGAACTCAAGGAAGTTGTCAAGAAATATCAGCAGCCAAGAAAGACTATGTTCTACTATGAAAATGACGAGGACGAGGTTGATATTGAGGACGATACACCCGATTACCCTGTCAATCTGTTCCTTACTCAGGGCGGCTACTTCAAGAAAATCACTATGCAGTCGCTCCGTATGGCAAGTGAACAGAAGCTTAAAGACGGCGATATGATGATGACGGCTATTGAGGGAACAAACAAGACTGAGCTTCTGTTCTTCTCGGACAAGTGTCAGGTTTACAAGACAAAGGCAAGTGCTTTCAAGGACACTAAGGCTTCCGAGCTGGGTGACTTTATTCCTGTTAAGCTTGGCTTTGATGATTACGAAAACGTGATTTCGATGATTTCAACGATTGATTACAGCGGTCATCTGATTATGGTATTTGAAAACGGTAAGGTTGCTAAGGTTCCTCTTAACGCTTACGAAACAAAGACCAACAGAAAGAAGCTTGCCAACGCTTACACGGCGAAGTCCAAGCTTGTAAAGATGTTCCTTGTGGCTGACAACACGGATATTATGCTCCGTTCCACAAACGGCAGGGCTATCGTGTTCAACACGGGAATGATTCTGCCTAAGTCTGCCCGTGACACAATCGGTGTTCAGGTTATGACGCTCAAGGCAAAGGCTCTGGTTGACAATGCGTACATTGTTACGGAGGAAATGGCTGAGAGCGTAAAGAAATTCGTTGCAAAGAATATTCCTGCTGCGGGAAGTCTTGCGAAGGACCTTGAAGACCCTGACCAGCTTACACTTTAAAATAGCAATCCCCGAAAAGAATTTGTTTCTTTTCGGGGATGTTTTTACTTTGCATTCTTATAAGAAATTGTAATATGACACGATGCAAAAATCACTGCCGAAACAATCAGCAGTACTGACCTGCACATTATTCCGCTGAACATAAATATAACTGACGGAATAATCGAAAGCGACAATGCTTTAAACACACTGTTTTTTCTGAAACAGACAATCCATATTGCACAATAAATCAGCACAAATACTGCATTTACAATCAGATAAAGTGCAAATGCTTCATCAGACCACCAGCCAAACCAGGTGCCAGGAATGTTAATTATCATAAATCCGAAGCAGCCGAAACGTCCGATTTGTTCAAAAGTTTCAATTATTCTGTTACTCCACTTGTTTTTAAAGCCGTCTTTGCACTTTATTGCAAAAACAATATTCGGTATCATAATAATGATAATGAAAACCAGACCGAAAATATTGAACCATTCCAAGTACAACACCCCTATAAACTAAGCGGCTTCTGAAAATCAAAAGCCGCCCTATTTTTTTATCTGTCAGAAAGTGACTTGTAATCTCTGTGTGGCTGTACGCTTCTGTAAGCAGGACGAATAATCTTTCCTGTGTTGAGAAGCTCCTCAATTCTGTGAGCAGACCAGCCCGCAATTCTTGCAATCGCAAAAATCGGAGTGTAAAGCTCAGGCGGAAGCTTCAGCATGCTGTAAGCAAATCCGCTGTAGAAGTCAATGTTTGCGGAAACACCCTTATAAATGCGTCTTTCCTTTGCAATAACCTCAGGAGCAAGCTTTTCAATCTTCTTGTAAAGTGCGTATTCCTTTTCCATGTGCTTTTCCTCGGAAAGGCTCTTGACAGCCTTTTTGAGTACAAGTGCTCTCGGGTCGGAAACAGAATAAACAGCGTGACCCATACCATAGATAAGACCTGAACGGTCGAATGCTTCCTTATGAAGAAGCTTTGTAAGATAATCACGGATTGCGTCATCATCGGTCCAGTCTGTAAGCTTGTTTTTCATATCCTCAAACATCATTGTAACCTTGATGTTTGCACCGCCGTGCTTAGGTCCCTTCAGGGAAGCAAGCGCAGCAGCAATTGCGGAGTAAGTATCTGTACCCGAAGATGTAACAACGTGAGTTGTAAAAGTAGAGTTGTTACCGCCGCCGTGTTCAGCGTGAAGTACAAGCGCAAGGTCAAGAATACTTGCTTCAAGCGGAGTGAATGAGCTGTCGGGACGAAGCATGTGCAGAATATTTTCCGCAGTTGAATATTCAGGAACAGGCTGATGAATGAAGAAGCTTTCGCCGTCGTGATAGTATGATTTAGCCTGATAGCTGTAAACCGCAATAAGAGGGAACAGCGCAATCAGCTCCAGTGACTGACGAAGAACATTAGGTGTAGATGTATCATTCGGCATATCATCATATGAATAAAGCGTGAGTACACCTCTTGCAAGACCGTTCATAATGTCGTTGCTTGGTGACTTCATGATTATATCACGTACAAATGTTGTAGGCAGCTGTCTGTAATCAGCAAGAATCTTGTTGAACTTCTGTAAATCGGACTTGTCAGGAAGTTCGCCGAAAAGCAGGAGATATGTAATCTCCTCAAATCCGAAACGTTTATCCTGTGTAAACCCTGCAACAAGGTCATTTATGTTATAACCTCTGTAATAAAGCTCACCCTCACAAGGAACGGATTCGCCGTCAACGGTTTTGGAAGAAATAATCTCCGAAATTTCTGTAAGTCCCGCAAGTACGCCCTTGCCGTTGATATCTCTCAATCCTCGTTTTACATCATATCTGGTGTAAAGCTCAGGGTCTATACGGTCATTCTTACTGCAAAGAGAAGCAAGGTCAACAATATCCTGTGTAACCCTGGAAAAATTATATACGGAACCCATTTGCAATCCGTCCTTTCTATGAAAAATAAAAGTATTATGCAACTAATTATATCATATTTTCAATATAAAATCAAGACAATTTTTTCATATTTGATATGCTGACAATAAACAGCAAAGTTTTTGCACAAAAGCTATTGTAATTCACGGCAATTTATAATATAATAAATATGTATATATCAATGAATTTCGTTGTTTTACGATAAATTTCCCCAGATTTTCAGTAAAGGGTGATACTATGGCAAACGAAGAAAAAACAACAGTTGAAGCTACTGAGGAAAAGGCAGCTCAAAAGAAGCCTGCTTCCAAAAAGTCAACTTCAAAAAAGAGCACTTCAAAGACCCCTGCCAAAAAGAAAGAGCCTAAGGTACTTCGTCCACAGGAAGAAAATGAAATTTTTGCTCTTGATATCGGTACTCGTACAGTTGTCGGAATAATCGGTCATATGTCTGAAAATACGTTCTGCATAGACTATGCAATTTCCGTGCCGCATAAACAACGTGCTATGATTGACGGTCAGATTGAAGACATCCCTGTTGTTGCCGATGTTGCAAAACAGGTCAAGGAAAAGCTTGAAGCAAAATCAGGAATAAAACTTTCCCGTGTTGCAATTGCAGCCGCAGGTCGTGCACTGAAAACACACAGCACGGAAATGTCCTTTGATATCAAGGATAAGGAAATCATCAATCAGGATGATGTAAAGGCATTTGAGCTTGAAACAGCACTCAAGGCACAGGATGAGCTTGATGCAGAAATAACAGAAAAGAACGGCTCATTCTATTGTGTAGGTCACACTGTAATTCAGTATCTTCTTGATGACTACAAAATCAAATCTCTCGTCGGACACAAGGGAAGAAAGGTTTCTGTTGAGCTTATCGCCGCTTTTCTACCAAGTCCAGTAGTAGAAAGTCTTTATTCTGTAACGGATATGATCGGGCTTCAGGTTGCGAGCCTTACACTTGAGCCTATTGCAGCTATGAATATCATTATCCCTCCTGAAATCCGACTTATCAACGTTGCTCTCGTTGATATCGGCGCAGGTACTTCGGATATTGCTATCGCTCAGAACGGAAGTATTGTTGCTTACGCAATGTCAACCGTTGCCGGCGATGAAATCACCGAGGAAATTATCAGAAAATATATTGTTGATTTCGCAACTGCGGAAGAAATGAAGCTCAGCAGCTATCAGGAAGAAATCACATATAAGGACATACTCGGCTTTGACCATACAGTTGAAACAGGAGAATTCTTTGCAAGCCTTTTCCCTGCTGTTGATTCCCTCGCTGACGATATCGCAAAGAATATCGTCAAGGCAAACGGACAAGCACCTGCCGCAGTATTCCTCGTAGGCGGCGGCAGCCTTATCCCTGACCTTGCAAAGCAGGTTGCTGAAAAACTTGAAATTCCCGAAAACCGTGTCGCAGTCGGCGGTAAGCAGGCTATGAAGAACGTTTCCTTCGGCAGAACAAAAATCACAGGACCTGAGTACGTTACTCCAATCGGTATCGGCGTAACAGCTACACATAATCAGGGCTATGATTTCTCTGTTGTAACAGTAAACGATAAGAAAATCCGTATATTCGATACAAGAGCAGTGCGTGTACTCGACCTTCTTTCAACAGCAGGATATAAATCCAACCAGATTATCGGACGCTCGGGACGTAACCTCACATTCACCCTCAATGGCGAAAAACAGCTTCTCAAGGGCGAGCTTGCAACACTTGCCGAAATCACACTCAACGGCGTACCCGCAACCCTCGAAACAACCGTCAAGCAGGGCGATAATCTTGTGTTCAAGCCGGCTAAAAGCGGTAACAATGCCGAGGTCAAGGTTTCCGATATCGCAGGTGAGGTTTCCGCAAGAAAGGTGTTCATCGACGGCGTAGAGTACCCATTCGGTGTTATCGCACGCGTCAACGGCAAGCAGATTACAGGCGATTATCAGATTCAGAACTCCGATAATATCTCAATTACCGAAATCGAAACTCTCGGCGACTTGATGCAAAGCTTCACCTTTGACGCTTCAACATTAAGCTACTACAAGGCAGGAAAGCTTCTTTCAGTTGACTATTATCTCCACGACGACGACGATATTGTTACCGCAGATAAGGTGTTCAACCCCGAAGCAAGAGAGGGCAGACTCGCTAAGGCAATTGCTGACAGCAACGCACCTTCCCCTGATATTCTTCCTGTTCTTTCAGAAGCAATCGAAACGACCTCTGCTCCTGAGCCTGAGCAAACATCAGAGGAAGAACAGCCAACAGCTCCACGTGATTGTCAGCTTATCCTCAACGGCAGAAGCGTAACACTTCCACCACGTCCCAACAACCAGCCTCACGAATTCATCGAGCTTATGGCAATTGCCGATATCGACCTTGATAACCCACCACCAAGCGGCGATATGATTCTTACCGTAAACGGCAAGAACGTAAGCTTTATGGACAGAATTACAGACGGCGATATCGCTGTTATCAGATGGGCGGATAAATAAGATACTCCCCGAAAAGAACTCAACTTCTTTTCGGGGAGTTTTTTACCATCTTTTCATATTATGCTCAAATTTTTCGGTATACGCTTGTTTAAGCTCGTCAGCAGTTATTCCGTAACAAAGTAAAACGTCATTATAATACATAAGCACGTCTGCCATTTCTTCAACAAGGTGAGCACGGATTTCTGCATCCTCACAAGCCTTTGTGCCGCCGTTTTGCTTGACAATGTCGATAACCTCGCCGATTTCGCCAATCATCCACAGCAGCTTGTTTTTGCCAGTTTCGGGGCAGATTTGTTCCCATTTATCCTTGTATTTATCCTGTAGCTTTCCTTGCATTTCAAGCATTTCGTTTACTGAAAAGTCTGACATAATATTACTCCTTTACAATCTGCACTTAAAATCCTCATACCCAAACTGCTTGATAATTACATTTTCGCCGTCAAGGGTATGAAGCACTATTGCAGGAAGCGGCATACCGTTGAAGGTATTGTTCTTGACCATTGAGTAAATCGCCATATCGCAGAAAACGAGTCTGTCCCCTGCTTTCAGCGGCTTGTCAAAGGAATAGTCACCGATAATATCGCCAGCGAGACAGGTTGGTCCGCCAAAACGGTAGGTATACGGTTTCTCGTCGGGCATACCTGCGCCGATAATATTGGGGCGGTACGGCATTTCCAGCACGTCAGGCATATGGCAGGCTGCTGAGGTGTCGAGAATTGCCAAGTTCATTCCGTTTTTCAGCGTGTCGAGAACTTCGGTTACAAGGTAGCCTGCGTTAAGTGCAACGGCTTCACCAGGCTCGAGGTACACCTGAATATCATACTTTTTTTGCACACGGTCAACAATCTGCACCAGCTTTTCCACGTCGTAATCGGCACGGGTAATGTGGTGTCCACCGCCGAAATTGAGCCATTTCAGGTTGTATAGGTATTTACCGAATTTTTCTTCCACAACAGCAATTGTACGTTCAAGGACATCTGCGCCCTGCTCGCACATTGTATGGAAATGAAGTCCGCTTATTCCCTCGGGAAGTGTTTCGGGGAATTCGGCGAGGATTGTTCCAAGACGTGAATTTTTGAAGCAAGGATTGTATATATCCGTTTCGATTTCGGAATATTCGGGGTTGATACGGATACCAACTTCGATTTTGCGTCCGCAATTCTGCACGGTCGGATAGTATTTTTCATACTGTGCAAAGCTGTTGAACACGATATGGTCAGCAACAGTTACGATTTCGGCAAAGTCCTTTTCGCTGTAGGCAGGTGCGTAGACGTGGGTTTCGCCATCGGGCATTTCTTCCTTGCCAAGCTTTGCTTCAAAAAGTCCGCTGGCGGTTGTACCTGCAAGGTACTTGCTGATAAGCGGATAAGTGCTGTACATTGAAAAAGCTTTTTGTGCGAGAAGAATTTTACAGCCTGTTCTGTCCTGCACGGATTTGAGAATTTCAAGATTTTTCACAAGCAGACGCTCGTCCGTTACATAGCAGGGTGTGGGCAGGTTTGAGATGTCAAAATCAAGCATTTTTTACTCCTTATTTCTTGTCAACAAATTCGATATTCTGAAGCTGACCTGTCAGGTTAGCCTTGATGCCGTCACGGTATTCCTGACGAAGCTGTGCCTGCTCAGCCTTTTCCTCCTCGGTCAGACCTTCGGGGGTACGGGATTTCCTTGCAAGCTCATTTATTCTATTGATTTTTTCCTGTGTCATAGTTTTGCTCCTTATAAATAATTTCAAGTGATATTATAACAGATTTTCTTTTGTTTTGCAACACAGCATTACTGATTCAGAAAGCTTTCTGTAAATGCTGTAAAATCTTTTTCAAAAGCTGAATAATCAAACTTACCCTTTGATTTGACTTTCTTTACGGCACATAATACTGAATTATACATCATTTTTACTTTATCATCGCTATCAGAATTATAGTATTTCTCAAAATCCAATTGTAATGATATTGATGCACAGGTGTTATTAGCAAGCAAACGAACACTTTCTTTCCATTTGCCGCTTTCATATACTTCTTTTGGTGCAGCAATCGGAATTATGCCTATTATTTTTAATGTTTCACTGTAATTCTTATTTTTGAAATGTTGATACGCTTTTTGGCAATACTGATAAACCAAGTCATCTACTCCATAATGCTCCGAAAAATAAGCTGGTGAATTTATATTAAGTTCCATAACTATACTCCTGAATTGTATAATAAAACTATTATATCAAGTTTACTGTATTTTTGCAACTACTCTTTCACAGCCTTGACGATAAGGAAATTCGGCTTGATGTACTCCTTGACAATAGTCGGGAGTTTTTCTATCGCCCACGGCTTCGGAATCGGCTCAACAATTTCTTTTATGGTAAGTCCGCTGCTAATGATTTCGGTGAGGAGTTGTCCCATTGGTCGGTGATATTTTATCACACCGTCGACAAACCAATTCTTTTCACGCTTGCCAACCCTGTTGTAATCGGAGAATGTATAGGAAACACGCTGACCGTTTTCGTCATAATTAAAGTGGGCGTTGCTTTCGTCGATGGTTGCGGTAATAATGGGGTGCTCCTGAGAGAAAAGGAGTGTTCCGCCGACGTTGAGAAGATTGTATATGTCACTCATAAGTGTGCTAAAGTCCTTTATGTAGTGTAAAGCTAATGAACTGTACACCAAGTCAAACTTTGTATTCAGCTTGCGGATTTCTGTCATACTCATACGGATATACTCGATATTTTCGTGTGCTGCTTCTTCTTTTGCAATCTCAAGCATCTTTTCAGATATGTCAAGTCCAACGACTTTACACGCTCCACGTTTTACAAAATCAAGGCAATTCTTTCCGCAGCCACATCCTAAGTCAAGAACGATCTTTCCTGTCAGGTCAGGGAGCAATTCCGCCATTGCAGGCTGCTCCAGAAGATCATTCAGGCATATATCCTTTGCACGCAATTCCTTGTAGCCGTTGAAAAATATTTCGTTATCGAAAATGTTCTGATTACTCATATTGACCTCCTATCTTATCAAAGAAATACCCCAATGTTGATACAAGCTGACCTGTTTTGTAAAGCTCCTTTATTTCGGCAACTGTAAGCCATTTTGTCTGTGCAACCTCATCGGTTGTGGCATTGTCAAGCTGAACTTTGCCATTATATTCAAACAACCACACATCAAGGATATCGTTGAATTTCTTACCATTAATCTGCTTACGCACCTGTGAAAAAACGAGGTTGTTTTCCGTGCCGATTATGTCAACTCCGACCTCTTCCTTCACCTCACGGATTGCTCCTTGCAGGCTCGTTTCACCTTTCAGCACCGAACCACCGACGGTTTCCCACATAAGCGGAAAAGTCGGGCGATTTGCTGAACGTTGTGAAATGAGATACTGTCCCTTGCTGTTGCGTATCCACACGTGGACAACAAGATGGTAACAGCCGTCGGGAATTTCGTTGCCGCGGATGTGCTCCCTGCCAATTGGATTTCTGTTTTCATCATATAAATCCCATAATTCCATACATTACCTCCGATGAAAAAAGCCGTTTCTGAAACAAATCAGAAACGGCTTTACAAAACTTATGATTACTTGGAGATGAGTGCAAGTGTATCTCTTGCGATAAGAAGCTCTTCGTTTGTTGGAACAACCCAAACCTCAACCTTGGAGTCAGGTGTGGAAAGCTTTGTGAGCTTGCCGTGGATTGTTGCATTAAGCTCGTTGTCAATCTTGATACCGAAGAAGTCCATATCTGCACAAACTGCTTCACGAACCTCAGCAGCGTTCTCGCCGATACCGCCTGTGAAGAGAACAGCGTCGAGACCGTTCATTGCAGCAGCGTAACCGCCGATGTACTTCTTGATTTCGTATACAAGCATATCTGTAACGAGCTGAGCCTTTTCATTACCTTCAGCAGCAGCAGCGGAGATATCTCTGTTATCGGAGGAGATACCTGAAACGCCAAGGAAGCCTGACTTCTTATTCATATAGTCGCTCATTTCCTTTGTTGTAAAGCCGTGCTTTTCAGCAACGAATGTTACAGCAGATGGGTCAACGCAGCCTGTTCTTGTACCCATTACAACACCGTCGAGTGGTGTGAAGCCCATAGAAGTATCAACAGACTTACCGCCGTCAACAGCTGTGATGGAAGAACCGTTACCGAGGTGACAGGAAACGATCTTGAGGTCCTTGATATCCTTACCCATTGCTTCTGCAAGTGCTGCGGAAACAAATCTGTGGGAAGTACCGTGGAAGCCGTACTTTCTTACGTGATACTTTTCGTAATCCTCATAAGGAAGACCAAACATATAAGCCTTTGGAGGCATTGTCTGGTGGAATGCTGTATCGAATACAACAACCTGCGGAACGTTCTCAGGGAGAACCTTCTTACAAGCCCAGAGAGCAAGTGCGTGTGGGTGGTTATGTACAGGAGCAAGATCCTGGAGGTCGTCAATCTGCTGGATAACTTCGTCAGTTACGAGAGTTGTCTTGTCAAAGATTTCAGCGCCCTGCACGATTCTATGACCAACTGCGGAAATTTCGTCCATGGACTTGATTACAGCAGCGTCGCCTGTTGTGAGAACTTCAACGAGCTTTTCAAAAGCTTCTGTGTGTGTTGGAAAATCGCAGTCCATATCAACAGCTCTGCCGTCGAATGTCTTGTGGGAAACGTGACCGCCGATACCGATTCTGTCACAGTTACCCTTTGCGATAACGCTTTCATCTTCCATGTTGAGAAGCTGATACTTGAGTGAGGAGCTTCCTGCGTTTACTACGAGAATAATCATAATTTTGAACTTCCTTTCAAGAATTTTCTAATCATACCTTTATATACTATTACAAAATGTGACTAAAATCAAGAGTTTCACAATATTTTAAGAAAATTGTAATATTTATTCCATATTTACTGACGTAAAATCATTTACTATATAAACGTATGGGTTTGTACACTACGGGTGAACTATACCCTGATGACCCTCAAAAGAAAGGATTGAACTGACTATATGAAAACATATGGTATTATTTGTGAATACAACCCGTTCCACAACGGTCACATTCATCAGATTGAAGAAACAAGAAAGCAGGGTGCTACACACATTGTTGCAATTATGAGCGGCAACTACGTTCAGCGCGGTGACGTAGCCATGATTGACAAGTTCGCAAGAGCTAAAGTTGCTGTAAACAACGGTGTTGACCTTGTTATTGAAATGCCTGTCGTATACTCTCTTTCCAGTGCAAACTACTTTGCGCGTGCAGGTGTTATGATGCTGGGTGCATTGGGCTGTGTTGACGGCATTTCCTTCGGCAGCGAATGCGGTGATCTTGCACTTCTAAAAAATGCAGCTATGGCATCTCTTAATGCAACTACGCCTGAAAAAGTAAAGCCTTACCTTGAACAGGGTATGTCCTTCCCTCAGGCTGTTCAGCAGATTATCGGCATTGAATATGGTCCGATTATTTCTTCTGTTTTTGATTCGCCAAACAACACTCTTGCCGTTGAATACCTCAAGGCTCTCAAGGTTCTTAATCTTGATATGGAAACTCTTACAATCAAGAGAAAGGGCGCTGACCATGACAGCATGAATGCTGTTGACGGTATCGCAAGCGGTACTCTCCTTCGTCAGATGATAGAAGACGGTGAGGACATCAGCGCTTATGTCCCTAAGGATATGGCTGAGCTTGTTGCAAAATATGATGACGAGGAAAAGCTCGCTTACTTTGACAATCTTGAACGTGAGCTTCTGTATGTTCTACGTACAGCTATTCCGCCGCTGATTTCTGAGGTTGCTGATGTTGACCCTGGACTTGCAAATCTTATTTTCGCTTCCGCAATCAAATCAAATTCCATTGACGAGTTCCTTGAAACTGTTGATACAAAACGTTATACAACAGCTAAAATGAGAAGAGTTCTTCTTAATATGTATCTTGGTATCAAAGCTTCTGACCTTATGATCATGCCTCCTTACGGCAGAGTTCTTGCATTCAACGAAAAGGGTACAGAAATCCTCAAGGCTGCCAAAGAAAAGGCTGAGGGTAACAAGTATGCAATCCCATTCGGCACCTCACTCAAGGATATTGTTGAACTCCAGAAGCCTCCTATCAACAGATTTGCAGATATTTCCAACCGTGCAACAAATCTTTATGGACTTGCTTCAAGAACAATCCGCCCTTGTGCAGAGGAATTTACAACAAAGATTGAAATTCAGTAATCCATTTTATTGCAAAATAGTTACAAATCACAACCAATTTGTAACTATTTTACAGCATTTTTTCTTAATTCGTCATAAAACTGTAATATATTTTGGTGAAAAAACTATTGCCAAAGTTAATTTTTTATAGTATAATTACAATTAAGCAGAATTTTTAATTCAGCATAATTTAATTATTTAGTCAATCAAATTGTAAAGGAGATAATTAAAATGGCAAAGAAAACCATTAGCAAAATTGCTGCTATCACTCTTGCTAGTCTTACAGCCTTCTCTACAGTTGGCGTAGTTGCAAGTGCAGATGTTCAGATTAACAGTGCTCAAGAAATTTGGGGTACTGTTGTAAAGGTTACGTCTGTTACTGGTGTAAAGACAACCTATACTTACAATGCTACAGATAAGAAGTGGGAAGCTACTACAGAAGTTGATACTACATGTAACGACATTGAAGGTAAAGTCTTCTCCACAAATAGTAACGTTTCAACTGCTTGGAAAGATATTGTAAAGCCTGAAAATGACACTAAGCCTACAGGTACACTTGTTGACGGTCAAAAATATTCTACATATTCCTACAACTATACAACATCTCCTGTTGACCTTTCTGCTCTCTACAATACAGGTACAGTTGTAAAATACGATTCAAAGACAGGCGAAATCAATGGTACATCAGGTACAGAGTGGACTGTTAAGGTTGGTTCCTCTACAAACGGAACTACAGGCACGGGTACAACTACAGGTGGCAATGTAACATACACAACACCTTCTTCTGCATACAGAACGCCTTCAGATACCGTTTATTATTCTGCACTTACAGGTATGTACTATCCTAACCTTTCTGCTCTCCAGAATGTTGAAGGTGCACATACTGACTACACTTCTCACACAGCAACATCAAAGTATTCTTCTACAAATCGTTTCTTTGACCCAATTTCCGGTATGTATACTTCTTCCAATGCCAATACATACTCCTACGCTGTAAGCGGCTCAACATCAACAAATGATTCCACATCCGTATACAAGGTTGGCGGTTATTATTATCACAGCTATAGCGCTGCATACGCTGCTGCTAACGGCAACTCCAATCTTATCAGCTGGTACAAGGACTACACAACAATCCCTACAAATTACTTCTCCGAAGTAACAGGTGAATTCTATCCTACATATGCTGCTGCACTCAGCGCTTCAGGTTCAAGCGATAAGGTAACTGTACTTAATGGTGCATATGATTACTATTATGACTATTATTATGGCTATCCATACTATGACTATTACTATGGTTACTATAATTATAACGATCCATACTACTATTATTTCCTCAACAAGAACAATTCCTCTTCTTCCAGCAGCAAGGATACAACAACTGCTACTCTCGGAAGCAAGAAGGGCTGGAAGTCCATTGCTACATACCTCAAGAAGGTAAGCGCTGGTTCTTCCGCTACAATCGACATGAACAAGGAAACTGTTATCCCTGCTGATGTTATGTCTGCAATCAAGGGCAGAAACGTTACTCTCAAGTTTGTTCTTGACAATGGTGTTACATTCACTGTAAACGGTAAGGATGTTACAACTGCTAAGGATGTTGATATTGATACAACATATAACACAAGAAGCATTTCCAAGAAGCTTATCAAGGCTGCATACAAGAAGAATGATGCTGTAAGCTCTGCTCAGCTCTCTATCGATGCAGGTACACTTGGCTTCAACTCTGACCTCACAGTTAAGTTCAGTGCTAAGCGCGGCGGTTACAAGGCTAAGCTTTACCGTTACAATGCTTCCAAGAATTCTCTCTCCCTCGTTGATACTGCTACTATCGGCAGCACAGGTAAGTGTAACTTTGACAACGTTACTAAGGGCGGCGAATTTGTTATCGTAATCTACAAGTAAGATTGATTTCTGTGCGCAGTTAATTCTGCGCACAGATTTTTTTATTTTTACTATTGACATTTTAATCGTTTTATGGTATAATTTATTTCCGTAAGTGATTTATTAGCACTACTGTCCGATATACTGTGATGGGCTGCTATGCAATCATAGATATATTGGCGAGAAATGAGGTGTTTTTAATGAAAGCCGGAATTCATCCTGATTACAAGGAAACTACTATCACTTGTGCATGCGGTAACGTAATCAACACTCGTTCCACTAAGGAAAACATCAAGGTTGAAATTTGTTCCAAGTGCCACCCATTCTATACTGGTAAGCAGAAGCTTGTTGATACAGGCGGACGTGTTGACAGATTTAAGAAGCGTTTTGGTCTTGATAAGTAATTTCAAAAAGCCTGCGTAGGTTTTACGCAGGCTTATTTTTTACAAAGAAAGTGGTTGTAAAGATGAATCATAATGATTACTCCACCATAAACGGTTTCGCTGAAGCTTCATTCATTGAAAAAAAGTCGGAATTTATCGGCTACATAAAGCATGTTGAAACAAATGATGAGGCTGTTGATTTTATAAATGAGATACGTGCAAAGCATCGCAAGGCTACCCATAATGTTTATGCGTACATTCTGCGCGAAGGGTCAACCTCACGCTACTCTGATGACGGGGAACCTCAGGGCACGGCAGGAGTTCCTGTACTTGATGTGCTGCAAAAGGAAGGATTAACCGACATTTGCTGCGTTGTTACACGATATTTCGGGGGAATTCTTCTCGGCGGAGGCGGGCTTGTACGTGCTTACTCTCACAGTGCAAAAATCGCTGTTGATGCTGCTGAACGATTGATTATGTGCAGATGCTGCCCGATTGACGTAACGGTTGATTACAATTTATATGGTAAGATAAATTATATATTACCTGAATTTGATGTCAAGCTTCTTGACACAGTTTTTGCAAGTGACGTTACTGTTAAAATGCTTGTAAAGCTTAATTATATTGATAAGCTTAAAGAAAAACTTACTGACATAACTAACGGAAGTCTTGTTGTTGAGCAATTCGACGAATGTTTCGAGAATTTTGCCTGACATTTTATCATTATAGACAAACTTTGTTTTTTTGCAAGGTTTTTTTTATACTTAATTCGTATATATAAGTGTTAATGAACTTGTCGGAAATTAACGTGTAAAATAATATTTTGCAAATTATCCATACATAAAGAAAGGAATGGCCGCATATGACAATACGCGAGCAAACAGAAATTATGGAGCTTGGTACGCTTTGTGAAGAAGCGTGTACTTCAAAGGGTACGGGACGCCGTGTTCGAAGTGAAGCAAAATGTCCTATCAGAACTGAATTTCAGCGTGACAGGGACAGGATCCTTCATTCCAATGCTTTCAGACGCTTGAAACAAAAAACTCAGGTGTTTCTTTCCCCTGTCGGCGACCATTACAGAACAAGACTTACTCATACTCTTGAGGTTTCACAGATAGCAAGAACTATTGCAAACGCTTTAAAGCTTAACGAAGACCTTACTGAGGCAATTGCACTTGGACACGACCTTGGTCACACGCCTTTCGGTCATTCAGGTGAGGATGTTCTGAATGAGATATGTCCTTACGGTTTCTGTCACTATTTGCAGAGTGTCCGTGTGGTTGATTACATAGAGAAAAACGGTCAAGGTCTTAACCTTACTTATGAGGTAAAAAACGGTATTGCTTGTCACACTAACAAAGTTGCTGTTACAAAGGAAGGCTATATCGTAAGGCTTGCTGACAAGATTGCATATATCAATCATGATATTGATGACGCTATCCGTGCAGGTATGCTCAATGAATCCGATTTACCAAAGTCTGCTACAGATATTCTTGGTCACAGCAAAAGTGAGCGTATCACAACACTGATTATGTCAATTGTCAACAATGGTGTTAAGGATATCAAGATGAGTGTTGATGTCAAAGAAGCTCATGATGAACTTCGTTCGTTTATGTTTGCAAATGTATATAAGAACTCCGTTGCAAAGAATGAAGAAGCAAAGGCTAAGGCACTTGTAGAAAAGCTTTATATGTATTTTCTGCGTAATCCTGACAAGATGCCTGAAGATTACAAGAGAATTATGGCACGCTTTGACAAGGAACGTGCTGTTTGTGACTATATCGCAGGTATGACAGATGTTTATGCTGTTAACCTTTACAATGAATTGTTCATACCGAAAGGCTGGAATCTTTAATGGCTTTTCCTGACCAGTTTATTCTGGAGCTAAAACAAAACAATCCAATTGATACTGTGATGTCTTCTTATGTCAGCCTTAACCGCAGAGGAAGAAACTGTGTTTGTTTGTGTCCGTTTCATTCGGAAAAATCTCCGTCCTGTACGGTTTATATGGACAACGGCAGCTTCTACTGTTTCGGTTGCGGAACAGGCGGAGATGTTATCACTTTTGTGATGAAGATTGAAAATCTCAGTTATGTTGAGGCTATAAAGTTTCTTGCTGACCGTGCTGGAATGACTATGCCTGATGAAGCGAAAAACAACGAGGCTTCACAAATCAAATCACGCGTTCTTGAAATAAACAGAACAGCGGCAAGATTTTTTCACAACACACTTGCAAAATCACCTGACGGTGAAAAAGGACGAAGATATTTTGCCGAACGTCAGCTTTCCCCTGCTACTATTACTAAATATGGTCTGGGATACGCACCTGACGACTGGCACAAGCTTTCAAATCATCTGAAAAGTCAGGGATATACTGAGGATGAGCTTGTTACTGCAAATCTTTGTGCAAGAGGCAAAAATGACGGCATTTACGATTTGTTCCGCGACAGGGCTATATTTCCTATCATTGATTTGAGGGGAAATGTTATTGCGTTCGGCGGACGCATCATTGATGGAAGCGGACCAAAGTATTTGAATAGCTCGGATACTCCTGTATTCAAGAAAAGCAGAAATTTGTTCTCGTTGAATTTTGCTAAAAAATCCGAAGAAAAACGTCTTATCCTTGCAGAAGGTTACATGGATGTTATTGCTATAAATCAGGCGGGATTTGAAAATGTTGTTGCAACACTCGGCACAGCGCTTACTCAGGAACAGGCAAGGCTTATGTCACAGTATGCTGAGGAAATAATTATCGCTTACGACTCTGACGGTGCCGGACAGAATGCTACCCACAAGGCTATTAACCTGCTTTCTGAGGTTGGTGTACGCACGAAGATTATTCGTATGGAGGGTGCAAAGGACCCTGATGAATACATAAAGAAGTTCGGTGCTGCACGTTTCAGACATCTGCTTGACAAGTAAGGCGGAGCTATTGAATTTGAGCTTGATAAGTGCAGAAACGGGCTTGATACCAATACGGACGAGGGCAGAATTGAATATTTGAAACGCTGTGTAAATGTACTTTCGGATATATCCTCTCCTATTGAACGTGAAGTTTATATAGGGAAGCTTGCTGAAGTCAACAAGGTAAGTAAGGAAATGCTTTTACAGCAGGTTGAGGGGACGATAAAACGCCGTATCAACAAGGCTAAAAGTCAGGAATGGACAGAAATACGTACATTTCAGAAACAATATAAAAACAATCCTGATTCATATCGTCATCCGAAGGAATACAAAGCTGAGGTCGGAATTATTGCATATCTTGCAGGAAATCCTGATGAAGCGGAATTTGTTTCTTCAAAGGTTGCACCTGAACAATTTGTGACAGATTTCAACAGAAAAATTTATCAGGTTATGCTTGAAAAAATCAAAAACTCATCTTTTTCAGATATTCATTCGCTTCAGAGTGAATTTACTGCTGACGAAATGGGTAAAATAACCGAAATAGCAATCAACAGCAGAGATGTAAACATTAACAGAACAGGAATTGATGATTTTGTAAATATTCTTGCAAACTCAGCTGACAATCAAGTTGATGTAAAGGAAATGTCAAATGACGATTTCTTAAAATATATTCAGAATTTGAAAAATAAGAAGTAAAAAGAAAGGACTGACCCTTTATGCAGAACAATAAAAGAACCATTGAAAGCCTTATGGAACAGGGCAAGGCAAGCGGTAAGCTTTCCACCAAGGAGATTACTGACGTTCTCGAGGAGCTTGAATATGATGTTGACCAGATGGAGGCATTCTATGACAGCTGCACAAGCCTTAACATTGAGATTATCGAAGACTTTACGATTGATACAGATGACCTTTCCATTCCGCTTGAATCTGCTGATGACCTTGAGATGTCACTTTCAACAGAGGGCATTGCTATCGATGACCCTGTAAAGATTTATCTGAAGGAAATCGGTCGTGTTCCGCTTCTTACTGCGGAAGAAGAAATTGAACTTGCTGAACGTATGGCTCAGGGTGACCCTAAGGCAAGAAAGCGTCTTTCTGAGGCTAACCTCAGACTTGTTGTTTCTATTGCTAAACGTTATGTTGGTCGTGGTATGCAGTTCCTTGACCTTATTCAGGAAGGTAATCTGGGTCTTATCAAGGCTGTTGAAAAGTTTGACCACACAAAGGGCTTCAAGTTCTCTACTTATGCTACTTGGTGGATAAGACAGGCTATTACAAGAGCTATTGCTGACCAGGCAAGAACTATCCGTATTCCTGTTCATATGGTTGAAACTATTACAAAGGTTAAGAAGGTTACAAGCCAGCTTCTTCACAAGAATGGTCACGACCCTTCCCCTGACGAGATTGCGCTTGAGCTTGATATGCCTGTTGAGCGTGTAAGAGAAATTATGCGTATTGCGCAGGACCCTGTTTCCCTCGAAACACCTATCGGTGAAGAAGAAGACAGCCATCTCGGTGACTTTATCCCTGATGATGATGCTCCTGCACCTGCTGAGGCTGCTTCTCTTATTCTTCTCAAGGAACAGCTCAGCGAGGTTCTTTCCACACTTACAGAGCGTGAAGAAAAGGTACTTCGTCTGCGTTTCGGTCTTGAGGACGGAAGAAGCCGTACTCTCGAAGAAGTAGGCAAGGAATTCAAGGTTACACGTGAACGTATCAGACAGATTGAGGCTAAGGCTCTCAGAAAGCTCAGACACCCAAGCAGAAGCAAGAAGGTTAAGGATTTCCTTGACTAAGAGAAAGGATTTATATGTATTTTACTTTGGAAGCGGATTACGCTGTACGAATAGTTCATTGCCTTGCACAATCGGACGTGCGTCTTGATGCAAAGACAATTTCAGAGCGCTCTACGGTTACTCTGAGGTTTGCGCTGAAAATTCTTCGCAAGCTTGTGGAGAATGGTATTGTCAAATCATTCCAGGGCACACAGGGCGGATATATTCTTGCTAAGGCACCTAAAGATATTACTCTCAAGGAAGTAATTGAAACTGTTGAGGGTAAATATCAGCTTAGCAGATGCCTTGACCCTGAGCATGGCTGTAACCGCGGTATGTCGGGAAAATGCTGTTTTCAGAGGGTTTTCGGCGAAATTTCCGCAGATGTGGATAGTAAGCTTGCTTCCTATACATTTGAT
Source organism: uncultured Clostridia bacterium (assembly GCA_937891895.1). Lineage (GTDB taxonomy): Bacteria > Bacillota > Clostridia > Oscillospirales > Ruminococcaceae > RGIG8773. The sequence continues at coordinate 9,228 of CALATN010000206.1, read as the reverse complement.
ATGTTTATATAATACATAAAGCCGTTTCAGTATGGTACTGAAACGGCTTTTTTTATTTTTTATATGTTACAGCATTTGTAAGAGCTTCACCATTGTAAAATTGATTAAGATTGAACAGTGTTACTTCGGCAATTTTTTGCAATGCTTCTTCGGTAAGAAAAGCCTGATGCGAGGTCATAATAACATTTGGAAATGAAACAAGTCGTGCAAGTACATCATCCTGTACGATTGTACTTGAATAATCCTCAAAGAAAAATGCAGTTTCTTCCTCATACACGTCAAGACCCGCTCCCCTTACCTTCTGGTCTTTAAGTGCTTGCAAAAGTGCATCGCTGTCGATAAGCTGTCCTCTGGAAGTATTTAGGATAACTACGCCTTCCTTCATCTGTGCAAGGCTTCTTTCATTGATGATATAGCGTGTATCCTTTGTCAGCGGGCAATGGAGAGAAATGATGTCACTTTCCGCAAAAAGCTTATCAAGGCTTACATAGTTGATATCACTGTTTTCCATTGGATATGGGTCATAAGCGATAACGTTCATTCCGAAGCCTTTGCATATATCAATAAAAATGCGTCCGATTTGTCCTGTACCGATTATGCCTGCTGTTTTGCCGTGCAGATCAAAGCCTGTCAGGCCGTTAAGGCTGAAGTTGAAGTCACGGGTTCTGATAAAGGCTTTGTGGATTTTACGGTTAAGTGTAAGCAGAAGTGCCATTGTATGTTCGGCTACGGCGTAAGGAGAATACACGGGCACACGTACAACGTCGATTTTATCCTTTGCATATTTCAGGTCGACGTTGTTATAGCCTGCACAACGCAATGCTACAAGCTTTACACCCAAAGCACAAAGTTCATCAATCGTTTCATTATTGATTGTATCATTGACAAAGGCCACTACAGCTTTACAACCTCTTGCTGCTGCGGCGCTGTCGGGAGTGAGCTTATAGTCGAGATATTTGATGTTATACGCGGTATTGAGCTTGTCAAACCACAGCTTGTCATAAGGTTTTGTATCAAAAAAAGCTATTTTTTCCATTGAAGTTTATCCTTTCTTTTTTCATATTGTATGCGTAGGATTACGAATTATTATACAGCCAATCAAGAAACTCATTCATATATCTTCTGTTTGGAGTAATGATTTCCTTTATTTCGGGGTGCTGTGCTGAAAATGCTTCAAGCATTTCCCTGAGATTTTCTGCCGATTTCAGATAATCATTTATGATGTATTCCCTGTCATATCCAAGCTTATTAAGCAGGATTGCTGACACGACACCTGTTCTGTCCTTGCCTGCATTGCAGAAATACATTACGTTTGCTTGGGATGAAAGAATTATTTCAATTATTCTATCCATATTTTCGTCAGCCATTCTGATATAGGATTTTGACACATCATCAGTTGTTGCGGGAATTGTATTTCCGCCTGTTACAGGCATACAAAAATAGGTAAAATTACTGTTGTCAATCAACGGACACTTCTTCTGCTGTCGTTCATTTTCTTCACGCAAGTCAATGATTGTTGTAATATTATTTTCTACAAGCCACTCAATTTCTGCTTCCGTTATTTTATATGGAACATCACTTCTGATATATTTCAGGTTATCAGTAATGATTGCGCGTGTATTCTGTGTCGAGTTAAGTAAGCTGTTCATATTCACCTCTGTTATAATACCGCCTTTGAATTGTTCAAAAGCGGCATTCGTTTATTCAAGTTCTATGCTGTATGTGAATACGTATTCTTTTTCAGGTGCAAGCTTGATTGCGTGAGGCATTTTTGTAATGTCCTCTTCCTTGTCGCAATAAACAGGAATGCTGCTCCAAGGCTCAAGGCACACAAATTCTGCCTTTTCGGTAACAGCCTTATCTGCAAAATAAGATGACCATACGGCGATACAACCGTTATTATCATAGTTGAGCTTGACCTTTTTGCCGTTTTTATTTGCAAGTGCAACCCAGCTTGAATTCGGTGCGTCTTTCATAAAGACGTCGTTCGCAAAAAGCTCGTGGCTGAGCTGGACTGTATTTGCATTATCGAGGATTACTGTACTTTTGCCGCCATATTCCTGCACGAGATTTTCGTTTTTCTCGTACTCAACGCAGTAATCATCAAAGCTTTCATTTTCGTTGAGCGGCACTCTGAATGCGGGATGTCCGCCGATAAAGAAATAAATATCCTTGCTGTCGGAATTTTTCACGGTGTATGTAACGGTAAGCTTATTGTCAGAAACAGCGTACTTGACAAACAGGTTGAAGTCAAAGGGGTAGATTTCCTTTGTTGCTTCTGTTGCTTTTAGCACGAATTCCGCTTCGGTTTCTGTTGAAGAAGAAAGCTCAAACTCGCTGTCACGTGCAAAACCGTGGTTGGAGAGGCTGTATTCCTTGCCGTCATAATAATACTTCTTTGAGTCGGTATTGCAGATAAACGGGAAAAGAACGGGAGCGTGACGCTTCCACACTGTTGGCTCAGCCTGCCAGAGATACTCGGTATTACCAAGCTTCAGTGAATGAAGCTCTGCGCCAAAGCTGTCTATTGCAGCCTTAATTTTTTCAGTTGAAATTGTTGTCTGCATAAAAATTATCCTTTCTTAATCAGGTAAAATCTGCATTGACTTTACCGTAATATGTATCAAAGCAGATATTCAGGTCGACATCGCCCTCGATGCCGTCTACTCTGCCGTCACTTGCGTACTGCCAGATTTGGAAATCGTATGGGTACATTGGCTCGTTGTAGCCGTGCTTATACTCGGCATACCAGAAACCGTAATCCTTCAGCTTGCTCATATCAAGCTTGAACATAACGAATTTAAGACTTCCGTACACCATAGGTGTATAACCGCCGTCGGCAATTGTATCACAGAAAGCTGCGGCACATTCGGTTACGGTGTAAGGTGCAATTTTGTTGGTGCGGGCATTTTCAGCCTCAGTTATTTCCCAGTCATAAACTATAGGGAAGGTTATGTCGTAGCGCTGGACCTGCTCCATAACAAAGTTGGCTTCTTCAATTGCTTCCTCGGTTGTTACAGCCTGGGAATAGAAATACACACCTACCTCAAGACCAGCGTCAAGAGCACCGTTGATGTATGTATGGAAACGGTCATCGAGATTTATTTCCCCTGTTTCATATCCACGGTAACCAACTCTGAGAATTACAAAATCTATTCCGTCAGCTGCAACTCTTTGCCAGTCGATTTCGCCCTGATGATAGGAAACATCTATACCTGTTTTGGAAATCTGTGTCCCGTTTTCAGAATAGGTATATCGTCCATTCTGAAATTTCAATCCCTCATAATCGTAGGGATGACGCGGCAAATCCGTAAAAGCCTTGACCCAGATATCACCGTAATATGAATCGTTGAGAATTATTTTATCTTCCTCATCAAAAAAATCATAGACACGGTTATTGACGACAGGGATAAATTCAGGCTCAGGCAGCACCTCAGGCTGCTTCGGGGCTTTGGTTGCAAGTATTACAACCGCTATCGAAAGTATTGCTATCAAGGCGATTGCGGTAACGGAAAGTCCTATTGCAAGGTTAAGAGGCATTTTCAGCATTTTCCTTGTTTTAAGCAGTTTTTGCTCATAGACCTGCTCATCCGTATTGACAACTTCCTCGACAACAGCTTTTTCTTCATTTAATTCGCTCATTTTTCATCTCCGTTAAGTTATGTCATATTATTTGTACTTTACGAAGATTATAGCATATTTTATTATTTTATGCAAGAATAATATATGCTTTCCGACACGGATTTTTATGCAGCTTATGCAAATACTAATAAAAAATTTATTACGGTGAATTCAGATGAAAAAAATCGTGCTTCTGATTTGTATTATATATGGAGCAATTTCAAATTATATTGCTTCCCTTTTCTATATTGAGCCTATGGCGCATATTTATCCCGCTTCGAAGCGTATTGACATAACTTACCTTACAGAAAAGGATATTGACGAATACACGAATGCTGATTATGACATTATTTTTCAACAGACGGGGCTTGGCAGATTAGCGGTTGAAAACCTTTCTTCATCTGATTTGCTGATGGATTATCAGGAAAGTTTTTTTACTGAAATTGAATACGAATGTACAATGAACTCCCCTGTTTCCTTTGAGGAACGCATTGAGGAAAGTTCTGTGCTGCTTGCTCCTCTTGAAAATGGTGATGTACTTATTACGAACTCGTCCCACGTTTTCAGCTGGAGAAACGGTCACGCGGCAATTGTTATTGATGCTGAAAACGGGATAACGCTTGAAGCTGTTGTCATTGGTAAAAATTCAAAGATGCAGGACACGGACAAATGGCGGCATTATCCTAATTTTGCTGTTTTACGGCTTAAAGATTCAAAAAAAGAAGAACGTGCCTCAATAGCACGTTCTGCATACGATTATCTGAATGATATTCCTTACGTGGCAACAATCGGGGTTATTCCTGCGAAATACAGCGAGCTTGAAATAGCAAGCGGCACTCAATGCGCACATCTTGTATGGCTTGCTTATGCGGCACACGGATACGACATTGACTCTGACCGTGGGTTGATTGTTACGCCAAAAGATATTCTGGAAAGTGACTTATTTGAGATTGTTCAGGTTTATGGAATGGGTTAGATAATGTCACCGCCGTTTATACGGAGGTGAAACTTTATTCCGAGAAATTCCGCTGAACGCTTACAGAGGAGCATACGGTTGAGGAAGATCTCAAAATATTCCATAACAGGAGAAATCTTGCTGTCTATCTGGAGTTCAAGGATTATAGCAGATTTATCATCGGTAAAATAAAGCTCGGATTTCTCTACGGCATAATTTACTCGGTCGTGGATATCAAAATTTATCATTTCGGTACGGACACGGCTTCTGCGGACGTCGGTTTTATCGGCGATGATAAGTGCGGCTGAAATTGCGTTTATAGGCTGGGCTGTTGCTTCATCGTGGTTGCCGATTGCAGACACGATTGCGCAGATTTCGTCGGCAGGCATATCAAAGTTATCAAGCAGACGAAAAGCCATTACTGCTCCGCTTTGTGCGTGTTCGGAACGGTTTATTACATTTCCGATATCGTGGAGGTAAGCAGCAATTTTACCAAGCTCCACTGTTCTTTCGCTGTAATTGAGTGTAGACAGGATAAGCTCGACTGATGCGGCTGTTTTTTCAACGTGTGCAAAGGAATGCTCGGTATATCCCTGCACTTCAACTGCTGCGTCTGCATTTTTGATATATGTACGGATATCTGGATTCTGCTGGATATATTTGTAAGTTACAATACTGCTCATCGGTAATTTCCTTTCATATTTTTTCCTACACATTATAGCATAAAAAATATATTACGTCAATTGTGATGAATTGTTGAAAATACTAATAAATGTTTTGACAAAAAGCGATATTTATGGTATAATGTATTGTAGTTATGTATACTCAATTGAAACATAGAAAGGTGGCTTTGCCTTGTTAAAAATCCTTTCTGAACATATCAGACTTATTATGATCGGTCTTGTTTCAATTCTGATGATTCTTGCTATTGCCATTCTGCTAAGCCTTTATTTCGGCGGCGAAGTTTCAAGAGATCTTGTAATTTCCGAAATTCAAGGAAGTGCACTGATAACAAGAGAGAACAGAATTGTTACCGCAACAAAAAACGCTCATCTTAAAAGCGGTGATATTGTTGAAACAGACAAGAATTCTTCCGTCAGAATAAGCTTTGATGATGATAAATTTATTCTCGTTGAGCCTGAATCCTCTGTTTACATATATTATACGGAAATTGCTTCAAAGGGTGATGTTTCTGTTAACCTTAACAAGGGTGCTGTTGTTTGTCAGATTAACAACAAGCTGAAAAAAAACGCTTCCTTCAAGGTAAAGACACCTAACAGTTCAATCAATGTTACGGGAACTGTTTTCCGGACAGAATTTGATTATCTTTCTGAATATATGGGATACAGAAATGTTATGATTACTCAGGTTCAGAATTTTGAAGGTTCGGTCAATCTACAGCTTTACGACATCAATCAAAATCCGCAGGATTTGCCGATGATCCTTACAGAACGAACTTCTGCTCAACTGCTTACTGCTGAAAATCTTTGTCAATACGGTTATCTTAACTACAGCTTTGACTTATGTTCTATGAGCAGTATGGTACTCGGCGAGCTTATCCGTGCACAAAAAAGCAGAGAGCTTGCTTTTGCTGCTGATGAAATTACATCAGCATACAAAATTGTCTCTATTGAAGAAAAACAACAGGAAACTGCAACTACTCCTGTTGAAAGTTCCGATACCACGAGCGAAACAACTACTGTAACAACATCACAATCCACTGAAGCTGTTACAACGACTGCTCCGCCTGAAATTGAAACGGAAGAAACTTCTTCCAACGAAACTCTTGCCACTACTCAAAAAGCACATGAATACACTACTTATTCAGGTATAAAATGGTGGGAAATTACGGGCAATTCAAATACCGGCGACGAGGGCTATGAAGACTGGTTTACAGAAGATGATGAAGAATCGCAGGAAATTACTGCTACAGAAGTTCCTGCAGAATAAAGCTGAAAGGAGATACTGATTAGTTCAGTAAATTGCTTATGAAGGAAATATTCAGAAATTACAAAATTCCGATTATTCTCGGAGGTGCAGCTGTTGTTGCGGTCATTCTGACAATAATTCTTGTCACAGGAGGTTTTTCCTCTAAATATGGCTTGTACATATCTTCAGCATATGAAACGGTAAGCGTTACAACTGCTGATAATACTTCTGCATATACTGCAGGTACGAAGCTTAATGAAGGTGACATTATTACTGTCGGTTCAAATTCGTCTTGTACATTTGCATACAAGGGAAAAAAGAATTCCGAAAATAACTACATTGTTCTCGGAGCTGATTCTCAGGCTGTTGTTATGAGTAAATTTGACGGCAAGGATGATGGTGAGCTTTTTCTGAGAAGCGGTACTGCAATTGCAAATTTTGCGGATGAAGATAAATCACCGATTGTTATCAGAACAGCCGACTCCTCAATTACAACTGCAAAGAGTGTTTCGAAGATCACTTATTACACAAACGAATTTATGTCCTATACTGACCTTTACACATTTATGGGCACAAGCAAGGTTCAGCTTTACGATTCAATTGGAAATCCTGTGAACAATCCCGAAATGCAGATTGAAAAAAAATGGGGCAGAATTGTTTCTGAAAACGGACCTTCCTTTGAGGCACTTAATCTTGATATTGACCTCAACGAGCTTTCTGCGTTTGACCTGAAGACACTTATTACAATTGCAAATATCGTAGGAACAGAATTTCCATATACTCCAGCTGAATTAAAGGCTGTATATGATACAAAATCCGATGACAGCAGCGGAATTTCAATTGAGCAGCAAACAGAGATTGTTACACAGCCTGTTGTTACAGACCCTATCGACACATCTGACACTATTCAGACCGCTGTTCCTATTGTTACCACAAATCCACCGCCCACAGAAACAACCCTCCCAGGTCAGACCACAAAGCCAAGACCTACAGAGGCAACTACAACAAAGGCTACTACTACACAATCAAATGTTTTCCACTATGTAACTATCATAATTGATGGTGAGGAAACAATTCAGGAAGTACGTCATGGCGGCAACGCTGAAAGGCCTGCTGACCCACAGATCGATGGCCTTAAGTTTGTAGGTTGGGACGGATCATTTGAGAATATTACAGAAGATACTGTAATCACAGCTATGTTTGACGAAATTTTCGGAAACGATACTAATAACAACAATAGCAACAACAATAACAACACTTCTGCTATTACTCATACTGTTACTGTTGTTATTGGTGATAAGTCAACACAGCTTCAGGTTGAACATGGTAAGTCCGCTAATCTTCCTACAACACTTAACCTTGAAGGCTTTGTATTTATGGGCTGGGACAAGGACTACACAAATATCACATCCGATGTTACAATTACTGCTATCCTCAAGAAGAATATTCATACAGTTACTTTCGTTGTTGAAGACAGCAAATTTACTGTTGAAGTAGAACATGGCGGCGACGCACTTCCTACTTATGTTCCTATAGCTGACAGTAAGGGAAATCAATTTGTAAGATGGGATAAATCACTTAACAATATTACAATGGATACAACAATTACTGCGGTATTCAACAGTGGTTCATTCCACACTGTTACATTCATTATCGATAATGAATTTTATACTGTTATGGTTGAAGACGGCGGTACAGCTATTCCTCCTTTCCAGCCAATTACAAACTCTTATGGTGCGCCTTTCCTTATGTGGGACAGAGATCTTACAAATATCACAGGCGATGTCACAATTACAGCATACTATGGTTAAAAAATCAAGACCTGAACCTTTTTCGGTTCAGGTCTTTGTTTTATTTAAGAAGCTTTTGTATTTCTTCAAACGGTGCAACACTGCGTTTGAGTATTCCATTCATATAGGCAATTGCTGTGCCGTAATTTGTAATTTGAACACCTTGTTCAGCGGCACAAAGATAGCGGTACTTCATTTCCCTTTCGTTAAGCATACAACCTCCGCAATGGATAACAAGCTTATATCCGCTCAAATCATCGGGAAACTCTGTTCCTGAGGTAAACTCGAAATCAAAGCTTTTTCCTGTATACTTTTTCAGTAAAGCAGGAAGCTTTACTGTTCCGATATCTCCACATTGTCTGTGGTGTGTACAGCCCTCGGAAATAAGAATTTTATCGCCGTCATTAAGCTGTTCAATTGCTGTTGCACCCTTTACTGCAGTTTCAAGACTGCCTTTATAGCGTGCAAAAAGAATTGAAAAGGATGTGAGCTGAATGTCATCAGGAACGATTGCGGAAACTTTGCCGAAAGCCTGACTGTCTGTGATAACAAGCTTAGGCTTTGTTCCAAGCTTTGCAAGTGTTTCTTTCAGCTCGGTATCCTTTACAACAACGGAAACTGCACCTGCGTCGAGAATATCACGGATTGTCTGCTGCTGAGGGAGGATAAGTCTGCCCTTTGGTGCAGCGGCATCGATTGGCACTACAAGCACGACAATGTCAAGCGGTTCAAGCAAATCGGCAACTATTTTTTTGTCATTCTCCTCACTGTTTGCAAGGGTTGTGATTGCCTGTTTCAGCTCATCAATACCGATTTTATTCAGGGCACTTCCGTAGAGGTGACCCTCTTTTTTAGCGGATGCAAAGGTATCAGACTTGTTATGAAAAATCACATAAGGGATATTCTTTGCAATAATTTTTTCGATATTTACAT